>NZ_JBATWS010000207.1:0-2108 GCF_049672805.1 Parvibaculum sp. | reverse complement strand
TGAGGTGACAAAAAAGGGCGGCTCGGCGGAGCCGCCCTTTCTGTTCGTGCTGGTCGCTGCGCTTATTCCGCCGCGTCCGTCTTCTTGTCGAGGCCCATGGCAGCGAGGATTTCGGGGCGGATATTTTCCGTGCCCTTCTTTTCCACATGCTGAGCGACGCGCGTGCCGACCGCCATCATGGCTTCGCCCATGAAGGTCGGGCGGTTGTCGCGTGCCCAGTTGAGCGAGGCTTCGCGGTTTTCGTTGAGGCCCTGGAACTTCGGGAAGACATAGCGCGCCATCAGCTCGTAGGAGCGCTTGGTATTTTCCCAGTTGGCCCAGTTATGCGCGAGCTGCATGAAGCAGCCAAAGCCGCCCGACTGCGTCTGGAGGCGCTCGATCTGTGCGATGGCGTCATCCGGCGTGCCGATCACGGCCATGCCGGAAGCGATGAGCGCATCCACCGGGTCCGACCCATCGGTCTGGGCGAGCGGGAGGGCTGCCACTACGCGGAAATAGTAGAGCCACTGTTCAAGGCCGAAGCGCACATTCTCGCGCGCCCTTTCCCGCGTCTCGGCGATATGCACGGGTCCGACAAGGCGCCACTGGCTGCGATCGACTGTCTTGCCATGCTCTTTCGCGGTTTCCTCGCAGATTGCCCAGTTGGAGGACAGCGCGTTGAAGCCGCCGGCAGAGGTCGCGCCGATTGAGAGAAGGCCGAGGCCGTGGCGGCCCGCCGCCGTTGCGCCGGTCGGCGAGACCTGACTTGCCACCGCTATTTCAACCGAGGGGCGCGACCAGGGCGTCATCTGGAGACGTGCGTCTTTCAGCTCGAACCAGTCGGTCTTTGCGGTCACCGTTTCGCCGCGCAGCAGCGGCACGATCACGTCAAGCGCCTCGTCCATCATGTCGCGCTGCTTTGCGACCGTGATGCCCATCATGAAGGCATCAGAGGGAAGCGAGCCCGGTCCGACGCCCAGCATCACGCGGCCCCGCGTGATGTGGTCAAGTTGGTTGATGCGGTCCGCCAGCATCAGCGGATGGTGATAGGGCAGCGAGGAGACGCCCGTGCCAAGCTTGATGTTGCGCGTGCGCTCGGCAACCGTTGCGATGAAAAGCTCGGGGCTTGCGATCAGTTCATAGCCCGCCGAGTGATGCTCGCCGATCCATGCTTCATCATAGCCGAGCTTGTCCATCCACTGGACGAGTTCGATGTCGCGTTCAAGTGCGAGGGTCGGATTTTCATTCAGCGGGTGAAACGGTGCAATGAAGGCACCGAACCGCATCTTTGTTCCTGTCATGGTGATGCTTCCTGTTTGACGTGTCCTGTTTGGCTTATCCTGTTTTCGAGGCGCGGGGGCTTCAGCCCTGCTTCTTCGCCTTCGCTTCTTCTTCAGCCTGATGCTTGACGATGGTCTGCATCGCGGCGTTCATGGCTGCGCCGATGAACTCGCCCGCATTTTCCGTCGCCCATGCAAGCGATTCCTCGCGCGCCGTATTCGCGCCGTGGAATTTCGGCTTCACATGCCGCGCGAAAAGTTCGTAGGAGCGCTTGGTGTTCTCGAAGTTCGCCCAGTTATGCGCAAGCATGAGGAAGGCGCCGAAGCCCGGAATCTTTTCCTGAAGGCGTTCGATCTGCGCAATCGCATCATCGGGCGTGCCGACAATGGCCTGTCCGCTTTCGATCATCGCGTCGAGCGGGTCGCGGCCTTCCTTCACATCAATGCCCATCGGGTTGATGGAGCCGAAATAGTGACGCCATTTGTCGAAGCCATATTTCACCTGGGCGCGCGCTTCTTCGCGGGTTTCAGCGAGATGCATCGGGCCGACAAGGCGCAGGCGCGAGGGGTCCATCTCCCGGCCATTTTCAGCAGCGGTCTTCTTGGCGATTTCCCAGTTGATGCTGAGTGCGTCATAGCCTGCCGTGTTGGTGGCGGCGACGCAGAGCATGCCGAGGCCATGCTTGCCAGCGAGTTTGCCGCCAGAGGGCGTGACCGAGCTTGCAACGGCAACTTCCGGATAGGGATCGCTGAAGGGGCGAAGCTGAAGCTTTGCCTTGTTGAGCTTGAACCATTCGGTTTCTTCCGTCACCGTCTCGCCCTTGAAGAGGCGGAGGATCACTTCAAGCC
>NZ_JBATWS010000206.1:0-11443 GCF_049672805.1 Parvibaculum sp. | reverse complement strand
AGGCGGGCGCTCATGGCCGGTCCGGCGGCCGAGCACGCTTCTGAGTTTCAGAAACACGCCAACCGCGACGGCGAGCAGAATGATGTTGAGTAGAGTCAAGCCGTCGTCCATTCGCTCGAGAAACCTGTTGCACTCCGCCACCCCCGCCGCAAGCTGGCGCGGGAAAGGCGAGTGGCGTTCCTGCCTTGGTCCTGTTGTCTGTCTTTCATTTAAAGTAGGACATCAGGCGGGATTTTACTACCGTGACCGCAGGGGCGCGCCAAGCCCGGTCGGGGCGCGCTTATGTAAACTGTTGGTGATGAGCGGGCTTACCGCCGCTCCCCATGCCCCTTCACCCCGGATAGAAGGTTTTTCGCGCGTGCGTCTGGCTCTTTTTCTCTTCTTCATCGTCCTGCCGGTGATCGAAATTGCCCTTTTCATTGAAGTGGGCGGGGAAATTGGCGTCTGGCCGACCCTTGCACTGGTTCTCGGCGCGGCGCTGCTCGGCGCGCTGCTTTTCCGTCTGCAGGGCTTTCTTGCGTGGAAACGGATGGAAGAGGCGATCCGGCGCGGCGAGCCACCGGTTGCGGAAATGTTCGAGGGGCTGCTCCTCTTTGCCGCAGCCCTGTTGCTGATCCTGCCGGGCTTCTTCTCGGATGCGGTGGCGCTTCTCCTCCTCGTACCGCCGCTGCGGCGGTTTCTCGGGCGTGAAGTCGCGCGACGCACGGCAGGTCAGGCGCAATTCACCTTTTTCGGGGCAGGCATGGGAGCCCGCCGCCCGCCTGCCGGACATGGCCCGGTGATTGATGGCGAGGCGGAGGAAGTGGACGAGGATGACGACGGGGACCGGCCCCGGCTTCCGTCAAATGACAATTCCCCCTGGCGGCAATAGCTGCCCCTTCTCCACCAGCTTTCTTGTGAGGCGGGCCTATCCGTGCTAGCCAGCAGCCTCAATAGTGACGGCCAAGGGACGGGGTTTCGATGTCGGATCAGGCAAATGGTGGCGCTGCAGGCCCGCAGCTTCGGGTGCTGACGCAATATGTGAAGGATCTCTCCTTTGAGAATCCGAACGCGCCGAACAGCCTCGGGCCGGTAGATGAGCAGCCTTCCATCAATCTGCGTGTGGATGTGGGCGTGAAGCGCCTTGCCGATACGGATTATGAAGTTGCCCTCAAGATCGGCGCGGAAGCGGTGGTCAAGGACAAGCCGCTCTTCATCGTCGAAGCGGAATATGCAGGCCTCTTCCGCCTCACCAATATCTCCGAGGCCGATCTCGAAGCGGTGCTGGTTGTCGAATGTCCGCGCCAGATATTCCCCTTCGCACGGCGTATCCTTGCCGATGTGACCCGCGATGGCGGTTTCCCGCCGCTGCTGATCGACCCGATCGATTTCGTGCATCTCTATAATCAGCGCCGCGAACAGATGGCGCAGCAGGTCGCGGAAGCAGGCAAGCCGAACTGAGGCGCGTCCCCGGTTCCTGCCTCTGTTCCTTGCGCTTTATTCCTTGCCGGGAAGCGCCCAGAGCGGTTCCCCGCCAAGGCTTGCGATGAATGCCTGATGCGCCTCGCGCTCCTCATCCGTGAGGCGCGAAGGCAGGGGCACCGGGCGTGGCTCCCGCGCGACGCGGCGTGCGCCCGGCCCGTTTGCGAAATCGGCATGAAGCACAAGGCCCGGCTGCCTGCCGCCCATCAGCTCCAGATAGACTTCCGCCAGAAGCTCGCTGTCGAGCAACGCGCCATGCTTGGTGCGACCTGAATTATCCACACCGAAGCGGCGGCACAGCGCATCGAGATTGTTCTGCGCGCCGGGGAATCTCTGCCGCGCAATTTCCAGCGTGTCTATCGCGCGGGAGCGGGGCAGGGGCGCGCGGCCTGCATTCTCCAGCTCCCAGTTGATGAAGGTCATATCGAAGGAAGCGTTGTGGATGACGAGCGGGTCGTCACCGATAAAGGCGAGGAAATCATCCACCACTTCGGCAAATTTCGGCTGGCCGCGCAGAAACTCGGTCGAAAGACCATGCACCTGAAAGGCACCATCCGGCATCTCGCGCTCGGGGTCGATATAGGTGTGATAGACTTTGCCCGTTGCGACATGGTTGAAAAGTTCGAGACAGCCGATTTCAACCAGCCGGTGGCCCTCATGCGGGCTCAGACCCGTGGTTTCCGTATCAAGCACGATTTCGCGCATGAAGCCCCGCCCTTGTCTTTCTGTCACTGCCCGTTCACCCGCCGCTCTTGCCCGGAGCGGTTGAGTGAGTCTCGCTCATCTTTCCGGAAAGCGGAATGAGCCATCTTCGCCAAGCATACCGCCCGGGTTCCACGCGACTTCCCAGACATGATTGTCCGGGTCGGAGAAATAGCCCGTATAGCCGCCCCAGAAGGCTTCTTCGCCGGGCTTGAGAATGCGCCCGCCCGCAGCTTCCGCTTCGGCGAGCACGGCATCCACTTCCTCGCGCGTCCGCACATTATGTGCGAGGGCGACGCCGGAAAATCCTTCGCCATAAGGCGCAACACGCGCATCTTCAGCAAGATCGGTCCGCCCGAACAGCGCAAAGACGATGCCGCCGCATTGAAAGAAGGTCACGCTTTCATTGCTTTGCGGCAATGCCTTCCAGCCAAGCGTTTCGTAGAAAGCGCGGGCGCGGGAAATATCTGCGACGCCAAGCGTGATGAAGCTGATGCGTTGTTCCATTGACTTTCTGCTTTCTGCTTCACGCGGAGCCGGCGGCAAGACGCTCCTTCAGAACCTTGCCGGGACGACCCTTCAGCGCCTCGATGATCGCCGCAACCTGCGCGCGCGCATGATCTAGACCCTTGTCGCTTTCGACGATGAAGTCGGCGCGGCGGCGCTTTTCCTCATCAGGCACCTGCTTGGCGTGGATCGCGGCGAATTTCGCTTCGTCCATATCCGGGCGCGCAAGCACGCGCGTCTTCTGAATATCGTAAGGGGCGGAGACAACCACCACAACATCGACACGGGTTTCGCCGCCCGTCTCGTAGAGAAGCGGAATATCGAGCACCACCATCGGCGCACCCGCTTTCAGATTCTCGGTGAGAAATTCCATCTGCACTTCACCCACCAGCGGATGAACGATGGCTTCGAGTTTCTTCATCTCTTCGGGAAGACCCAGCACGCAGCGCGACAGCGCCTTGCGGTCCACCGCATCATCGACAATGGCTGAAGGAAAGGCCGCGCGCAGCGGCTCGACCGCCTTGCCGCCTTTTTCATAGAGCTTGTGGACAGCGGCATCGGCGTCATAGACGGGCACACCAAAATCGCGAAACATTTTCGCCGTTTCCGATTTCCCCATGCCGATGGAACCGGTGAGACCGATAAGCAGCATGTCCTCTCCCCTTATTTAAGACCGAGATCGGCCAGCACGATGTTGCGCAGTTCCGCCGTTACATGCGGGCGCACACCGAACCAGGCCTCGAAGCCCGGCACGGCCTGATGCAGCAACATGCCAAGCCCGTCCACCGTCTCATGTCCGGCTTCCCGCGCGCGGCGAAGCAGCCCGGTTTCGAGCGGCGTGTAAACAATATCCGTCACCACCGCATCGCGCGGCAGGCTTGCGAGATCAAGGGTGACATCGCTTTCGCCCTTCATGCCGAGCGTCGTCGTGTTGACGAGAAGGGCCGCACCTTCAAGCGCCTTCTGCGCCTCGCTGTCGGCAAAGACTTTTGCATTGGAAAGACCGAGATCGCGGATGAGCGCTTCGGCGCGCTCTGTCGTGCGGTTCACAATGCGAATTTCGGGTGCGCCTTCATCTTCAAGTGCGGCCGCAATGGCGCGCGCCGCGCCGCCCGCGCCGAGCATGACGGCGGGACCTTCGGCTGCCCGCCAGTCCGGCGCGCCCTGTTTCAGATTGGCGATGAAGCCATAGCCATCCGTGTTGCGGCCTTCGAGCGTGCCATCTTCCAGCGTGACGATGGTGTTGACCGCCTTGAGGCGGCGGGCAATCGCGTCATGCTTCTCAAGTGTCGCAAAGGCGGTTTCCTTGTGCGGCACGGTCACATTCGCGCCGATAAAGTCGAGCCGGTGAAGATTGCGGATCGTTTCCGCCGCATCTTCCGGCTTTACCGCAAGCAGCTCATAGCGCGCATCGGGAATGGCATGTTCCGCGATCCAGTGATTATGGATCATGGGGGAGCGGGAATGGGCAACCGGCCATCCCATGACGCAGACTCGGCGTGTCATGATCCGATCACTCCTTCGCGGCGCAGTTGAGAGAGCAGCGGCAGCATGGGAAGACCGAGGATCGAGAAGTAATCGCCCTCGATTTTTTCGAAGAGCTGCACGCCAGGACCTTCAAGCTGATAGCAACCGACGCTCTTCATCACGCGCTCGCCCGCTTCGGCCAGATAGTGATCAAGGAACGCATCGGAGAAATCGCGCATGGTGAGGGTAGCGCGCGCCGTGTGGCGCCAGATCACCTTGCCGCTCCGCGCAAGCACGAGGCCCGAATGGAGAATATGCGGGCTGCCGCGAAATTCGGTCAGGTTCCTGCGCGCTTCCGCCATGTCTTTCGGCTTATCATAGCGCCTGCCCTTGCAGGAAAGGATCTGGTCCGCGCCGATGATGAGCGCATCGCCGTTCGCAGCGGAAACGGCAAGCGCCTTTGCTTCTGCAAGGGCGAGTGCCAGCGCATCGGTTGCTTCTTCGGGGCTTTTATCGCCGTTGGCGAATCCTGCCTTCACCGCATCTTCATCGACGAGCGAATCCACGGCCTCGAAATGAAGCCCGGCATCAGCGAGAAGCTTGCGACGGACGCCGCTGGCGGAAGCGAGAATGAGCCTTTTCTGCGTCATGGGTGATGCGTCACGGAATACTGGCGCGCTGGCGCTCATTATAGAGATTGAGAACGGCGGCTGCCGTCTCCTCGATGGAGCGGCGCGTCACATCGATGACCGGCCAGCCCTTGCGCGCAAAGAGGCGGCGCGCGAAGGCAATTTCATCCGCCACCACATCCGGCGCGACATAATCCGTGTCGGTATTCTCGTGCAGCGAAAGAAGACGGTTCTTTCGAATTTGCACAAGGCGATCAGGGCTTGTCGTCAGGCCGACAATCAGCGGGCGCGTTGCGGTTTCGAGATCGGGTGGAAGCGGGATATTTGGCACGATCGGAATATTTGCGGCCTTGATGCCGCGGTTCGCCAGATAGATGCAGGTCGGCGTCTTTGAGGTGCGGCTGACGCCGAGCAGAATGATATCCGCCTCATCAAGATCGCCCGCCGACTGACCGTCATCATGCGCCATTGTGTAATTGAGCGCTTCGATGCGGCTGAAATATTCCGCATCCATGGTGTGCTGCGAGCCGGGCTTGTGCGACGACTCCTTGCCGAGATACTGGCCGAGCGCCAGCACCGCCGGATCAAGCACCGAGATGCAAGGTGTGTGAAGCTCCGCGCAGCGCCGTTGCAGCCTGTCGCGCAACTGCTCATTGACCATGGTGAACATGACGATACCAGGCGCGTTCTCGATCTCGCCCAGCACGCGCTCGAGCTGTTTCGGCCCGCGCACCAGTGCATAGACATGCTCGATCGGCCGCACATCCTCATATTGCGCACAGGCCGCCCGCGCGACCATGTTCAGCGTCTCGCCGGTCGCGTCGGAAACGAGGTGAAGATGGAATACGCGCTTGTTTGTCATGTCTCTCCCCGGCGGGGTCACAAGAGCACCCGCGGGCGGCAAACCTATCGACAGCGAAGGCGGGTGGCCAACTTCTTTTTCCGCAACGGGCATAACACTGCCTCCAGATATATAGGCAAAACCTGTGGAGAGATGTGATTAACGGTGAGAAGCGGGGCGTGCGGGCGCGGTAGCACCGGGCCATACCCGCCTTTCGGATTCCGGCCCCTGTTTCATGAGTCCGCTGGAAAATTCGAGATGTTGCTTAGGGAAAACGGGTATGACTGGCACTGTGTGAGGGGAGCGGGACGAGTTCTCCCCGTTTTCCACCGCTGAGGGTATTTTCCTGTCCACCGGCCAAGTCCCCGCAATATCAGAAGCTATGGGCCCGCGTCCGATTGCCCGGCTGCATTCATCAACAGGGTGTGGCATAGAAGGCTGGTAGAAGAGCGCGCGCGGGCGCTCCTGTGGATTAATCGGGAACCGGAATCGATCCCCAACATCCACAGCCATCTACATCTATCCACTACCTTTCAGATTCTTTTAATGAAGTAGGAAAGAAACGGTTGAGCGGGACAAAGGCTCCAGAGAAGAAGCTTCTCAAGGCACTGGCAGGTGAGCGAACGGATGGCATTCCCGTCTGGTTCATGCGGCAGGCAGGCCGCTATCTTCCCGAATACCGGAAGGTGCGGGCAGAGGCGGGCAGCTTTCTCGATCTTTGCTATTCACCGGCGCTGGCCGAGGAAGTGACGCTTCAGCCGATCCGCCGCTTCGGCTTTGATGCTGCGATCCTCTTTTCCGACATTCTCGTTGTGCCTGATGCGCTCGGCCAGAAGGTTGCCTTCAAGGAAGGCGAAGGCCCGGTGCTGGAGGCGATCACGAATGAAGCAGGGCTTGCAGCACTCGGACCCGTTTCCGGCATCCGCCAGAAGCTCGCACCCGTCTATGAGACGGTGTCGCGGCTGTCGGCGAGCCTTCCCCGCGAGGTAACGCTGATCGGCTTTGCCGGCGCGCCCTGGACGGTTGCGACCTATATGGTGGGCGGGCGCGGCAGCGCGGATCAGGGCGCGGCGAAAGCCTGGGCCTATCGCGACCCAGCCGGGTTTCAGAAGCTGATTGATCTTCTGGTCGAAGCGACAATCGAGCATCTCTCCGCGCAAGTGGAGGCAGGGGCCGAGGCGCTTCAGATTTTCGATACATGGGCAGGATCGCTCCCGCCCCTCTCCTTCGAGCGGTTCGCGCTGAAGCCTGCGCAGGCCATTCGCCGCGAGATGAAGGCGCGCTTTCCGCATGTTCCGATGCTCGGTTTCCCGCGCGGAGCAGGCGGTTCTGCAGCGCGCTATTTCTGCGAAACCGGCATGGACGGGCTCAGCCTCGACACAGGCGTCTCGCCGCTCTGGGCGCGCGATGAGCTGCAGGTTCATGGCTGTGTGCAGGGCAATCTCGATCCGCTGCTCCTCGTTGCGGGCGGGGATGAAATGCGGGCTCAAGCGACCCATATCCTCGAAACGCTCGGGGCCGGGCCGTTCATCTTCAATCTCGGTCATGGCATCGTGCCCCAGACCCCTCCCGATCATGTGGGAGAGCTTGTCTCCCTCGTGAAAGACTGGCGTGCATGAAGAAAAAGGTCGCCATCATCCTGTTTAATCTGGGCGGGCCGGACAGGCCCGAGGCGGTTCAACCCTTTCTCTTCAACCTGTTCCATGATCCGGCCATCATCCGTGTGCCGCAGCCCTTTCGCTGGCTGATAGCGAATCTCGTCTCGCGCAGGCGTGCGCCGGAAGCAAAGAAGATTTACGAGAAACTGGGTGGCGGATCGCCCATTGTGCCGCTCACCGAGGAGCAGGCCCGCGCGCTGGAAGCAGCCTTAGCTGACAGCGAGTCCGACTATCGCTGTTTCATCGCCATGCGCTACTGGCATCCCTTTGCTGATGAGGCGGCGGCAGCGGTGAAGGCCTGGGGGGCGGACGAGGTCGTGCTGCTCCCGCTCTATCCGCAATATTCCACCACGACGACGGAAAGCTCGTTGCGCGACTGGGAGCGGGCATCAGAGAAAACCGGCCTCACCGTGCCGATGAAATCCGTCTGTTGCTATCCGGCAGAGGCAGGGTTCGTTTCAGCCTATGCGACGCTTCTCCGCGAGGCGCTTGAAAAGGCAGGTGGCCCTCAGGGGCTTCGCGTGCTCTTTTCCGCGCACGGGCTTCCGAAGAAGGTCATCGAGGCGGGCGATCCCTATCAGGCGCAGGTGGAGCAGAGCTGTGCGGCGATTGTTACGGCGCTCGAGGCCGATCTTCCGGCCGTCCGGCTCGACTGGGTCGTCTGTTATCAAAGCCGGGTCGGGCCGCTTGAATGGATCGGGCCTGCGACAGACAGCGAGATAAAACGTGCCGGGGCGGAGGGCAAATCGCTCATCGTGGTGCCGGTCGCCTTTGTTTCCGAACATTCGGAAACGCTGGTCGAGCTTGATATTGAATATGGCCATCTCGCGCGGGAAAGTGGCGTGCCTGCCTATTACCGCGTGCCGGCGGTCGGGACAGAACCCCAATTCATCCAGGGGCTGGCGCGGCTTGTGTTGGCGGCTCGGGCGAGCGAGCGGATAGTCTGCCCGGAAGAGGCGCCCGGCCATATCTGCACGCTTGAGGCGGGGTTTGCCCGGATCGGCTGAGAGGCACGTCATTGTGCGCGCGGCAGAGCAATGACAGGGAATGAAGACGATCGAAGACCGAGGGGATGATGGATTTTCTTGCGGATTATTATTTCTGGATCAAGGCGCTCCACATCATTTCCGTGATCTTCTGGATGGCGGGCATGGCCTATCTGCCGCGCCTTTTCGTCTATCACGCCGAAAGCGAGATCGGCTCGGAGAAGTCCGAGACCTTCAAGATCATGGAGCGGCGGCTGCTCAGGGGCATCATCAACCCCGCCATGGGCGCAACCTTCCTCTTTGGCGGGCTGATGCTCGCGATCAATCCGGGACTCTTTCTCGATCACTGGATGCACGTGAAACTCGTGCTGATCCTTGCCATGAGCGCGCTGCACGGCATGTTCTCGGCCTGGCAGAAGGCGTTTGAGGCGGACAAAAACCGCAGAAATTCGCGCTTTTATCGGATCGTGAATGAAGCGCCGCCCACGCTTGTCATCTTCATCGTGCTGCTCGCGGTCGTGAAACCCTTCTGACGGGCGGGCACCAATTTCCGTTGAAATCGAAACCCGTCCGCTTTATATGGGTTTGACGCCGGGTTTCTTCCGGCGGCCTTCCTTGCGTTCTTTTCCGGCCCGCCCGAGTGTCCTTCCTTGTCGAATGGGGCTCCCGCTGGTCAGAAGACCCCCCGCATAAAACCATACCGGGCCAGAGCCCCGGACAATGCGGCGACGGAAGCGATTTCCCTAAGACATCATCATTTCGCTCAATAAACGCCCCACCTTCCTTCAAGAAAAGTTTTCCTCCCCGCCATCAGGCTCGAAATGCCGGTAAAGCACCCTCAAAAAGGGCAGCCGGGACGGAAACCCCAGAGAAAGACCGACCAAGCCGATGACGCAGATCAAGCTGCAGGACCTCAAGGCAAAATCTCCGACCGAGCTTCTTGCTCTCGCCGAGGAGCTTGAGGTCGAGAACGCCTCCACGCTTCGGACGCAGGACATGATGTTCGCGATCCTGAAACAATATGCCGAGAAGGGCGTGGACATTATCGGCGAGGGCGTGGTGGAAGTGCTGCCGGACGGCTTCGGCTTTCTGCGCTCCCCGGAAGCGAATTACCTGCCCGGTCCCGACGACATTTATGTCTCCCCCTCGCAGATCCGCCGCTTTTCGCTGCGCACCGGCGATACGGTGGAAGGCGAGATCCGCAGCCCCAAGGATGGCGAACGCTATTTCGCGCTGCTGAAAGTCTCGACGGTCAATTTCGAAAGCCCGGACAAGGCGCGCCACAAGGTTCACTTCGACAATCTCACGCCGCTCTATCCGGACTCCAAGCTGGAAATGGAAGTTGATGATCCGACGCTGAAGGATCGTTCCTCGCGCGTCATCGACATTGTGGCGCCGCTCGGCAAGGGCCAGCGCGGACTGATCGTTGCGCCGCCGCGCACCGGCAAGACGGTTCTTCTCCAGAACATCGCCCATTCCATCACGACCAATCACCCGGAATGCTATCTCATCGTTCTGCTGATCGATGAGCGCCCGGAAGAAGTGACGGACATGCAGCGCTCGGTGAAGGGCGAGGTGATTTCCTCCACCTTTGACGAACCCGCCCAGCGCCACGTTCAGGTTGCCGAAATGGTGATCGAAAAGGCGAAGCGGCTTGTCGAACATGGCCGCGATGTGGTGATCCTGCTCGACTCGATCACGCGCCTTGGCCGCGCTTACAACACCGTCGTTCCTTCATCCGGCAAGGTGCTGACGGGCGGTGTCGATGCCAATGCGCTACAGCGCCCGAAGCGTTTCTTCGGTGCGGCGCGCAACATCGAGGAAGGCGGCTCGCTCACCATCATCGCGACCGCACTTATCGACACCGGCTCGCGCATGGATGAAGTCATTTTTGAAGAGTTCAAGGGCACGGGTAACTCGGAAATCATTCTCGATCGCAAGATTGCCGACAAGCGCGTCTTCCCCGCGATCGATATTCTGAAGTCCGGCACCCGCAAGGAAGAGCTGCTTGTCGATCGCGCGCAGCTTTCCAAGATGTATGTGCTGCGCCGCATCCTCAACCCGATGGGCACGGTGGATGCGATCGAGTTCCTGCTCGACAAGCTCAAGCAGACGAAGAACAACGCCGAATTCTTCGACTCGATGAACACCTGATCCCGGCATCATACCGAGACGGAAAAGCCCGCATCACTCCGATGCGGGCTTTTTTGTCATGTCGGAAATGAAACTTGCAATCGCCCTGACAAGGCCCGGCGCGAGTGGAATATCGGGCCGCGAATAGAGCGCGATATTTTCCGCGCGGGTAGAGGGCGCGGGTTTCAGCACATGGTTCATCGCCTCTATGGTGATGAGTGTGGCGTCTGGCCGCGCCTGCGAGAGCAGGGTGGTATCCGTCGGCCTTATCTGAAGATCGTTCGTACCCTGAACAAGCAGGACAGGCGCTTGCACTCTGGCGAGTTCTTTTGCCGGGTCATGGCGGAACCATGAGATGAGATAGGGCTGCACGCCTGGCCGGTAGAGCGGTCCGAGTTCCCGCGGAACATTCTCGTCTGTCTCGCCGCGTTTCAGCGTTTCGAGCAGTTCATCCGAGCGGGCTTTCAGTTCGGGCGGCATGGCGCTTCCCTCTACCTGCTCGCGGATGAGGTCCGGTGCGGGGCGGCCTGTGCCTGCAATCAGTACGAGGCCTGAAACATCATGCTCAAGGGCAGCTAGCGTTGCGACAAGCGCGCCTTCACTGTGGCCGACCAGAAAGAGACGCGAGGTGCGGTCCTGCTCTTCGAGAAAGCGGAGCCAGTTGAGTGCATCCTCGACAAAGGTTTCGGCGCGGAGATCGTTTTCATCAGGTGCTGCCGCATAGCTGGCGCCGACGCCACGCTTGTCGATGCGCAGGGAGCCGATGCCTTCATCGGCGAGGTCGTGCGCGAGAAGTTTCAGACTGTCATTCTGCCCTTCGGGGAAATTGCCATCGCGATCCGTCGGGCCGGAGCCGGGCAGGATAAGCGCCATATCAACCGGCGCATCGCCGTCCGGCAGCGTCATCGTGCCGTGAAGTGTGGCGAGGCCGCCCTTTATTTCCACCTCGCTTTCGTTCCAGGAAAAGGCAGGCTGAGCGAGCGCCATGAGAAATCCGGCGATCAGTGCGAGCGATTTCAGGGTCTGAGGTCTTTCCATCCGGGCCACGCAGAGTTGCAT
>NZ_JBATWS010000205.1:0-2405 GCF_049672805.1 Parvibaculum sp. | reverse complement strand
CAACAAAACCCATTCCGGCCCCCGGTCGCGCAGGAGAAACTGCTATTTAATCGACACGATCAAAGTCGCGCTTGAACTCTGCCGCCGTCCCCTCCCAGGTGCGGCCTTCGGTGGT
Source organism: Parvibaculum sp. (assembly GCF_049672805.1). Classification (GTDB taxonomy): domain Bacteria; phylum Pseudomonadota; class Alphaproteobacteria; order Parvibaculales; family Parvibaculaceae; genus Parvibaculum. The sequence continues at coordinate 2,290 of NZ_JBATWS010000205.1, read as the reverse complement.
GGCGCGATGTGTCTTCCCGTAGGGGTTGTGCGGGTCAACGCTCAGGGAGTAGAGAGCGCCATCGCGGGCGTAGACGTAAAAGACGTCTTTGGGCGCATCCTTGGGAGGGTCGGCGGGCGGGGTGATGGAGGTCTTGTCCTTGCTCATAGCTTAAGCGTACTGGGTAGCGATCAGCGTACCGGCGTTGGCGTTGAAGATCGTCGGATTACCCGACACCTTGCCGCGAACGACCTGCTGATCCTTCGGTTTGTCCTCGTAGGTTTCGCCGACGTAGAGGCCGTACGATTCCCAATAGGCGGTTGCGCCGACACCGTCAAGAATTGGAATCCCCGCATCGCCAGCGACATTCTTGTACCCGGCGCGACCGACCCAGATGTAGCTATTCGACCAAATGCGGGTGAGGGTCTTTTTGCCCTTCGGCGCGCTGTTGTACATGGCGCGGCCAACCTTGACTTTGACCTGGTAGCCCTGCCTGTTAATGGCGTTTTCCAGAGAGGTAGCGGTGACTTCCGACCCGGGCGCAAGCTGACCTGCGACCCATTCCTTGACTAGCTTGCCCTGAGAGCAGCGCTCCAGAACCAGCGCAGGAATGATGACCGTGTCAGGCTCTTCCCCGGCGTCCCGCACCCGATTAAGGGCGGCAAGGATGTCAGCGACCAGCGAGATGGTGTCGATCAAGGCATCGGTGTAGGCAACTTTGGAGTTCTCCGCTGTGCCGAAGTTTGCGGTCGAGAAGATCGTCAGGGCCGTCTGGTACTCCAGCGTGAGCGAAAGCATGTTCTGCCCAAGCTGGCGGGCGTAGAACGTCTCAAGGCTGAACAGATGGGCGTAGTCCATCTCATCCTCCAACGGGATGCCGATCTCCTGACCGCGAATCGCCGGGTTGAGGATGAACTCCCCGATGGTTGCAGTCATGCGCGGATAATCCACGCCGGATGCTTTGAGCCCTTCGATGATCCGATTCAGTTCCGCGCCCGCAATAGTGAGCTTTGGAAGGTGCGCGGTGCGTTTATTGAGGCCGAGCGGAGGAAGGACGTCCTGCCAGATCAGTTGAGTATTGAGGCTTGCCCCCTCAACGATCGCAGCGGAAATCTCATCCCGTGGCGCGGCGGAAATGTTTGAACGAAATGCCATAATGTAAAACTGTGGTTAGCCGCCAGAAACGGTGACAGCGGTAAGCGCGGTTCCGATGTAGGTGACAACGTCGCCGTCGAGCGTGGCGTGTTCCGAAATGCCCACCAGCGGAGCGTTCGCGCCCTGCGTAGTGGAGACTTTGCCGCCAGCAGCGGCGTAGAGGTTAAGGCCGGGGGAGGCGATAGCCCCTGAGGCAATGCCTTGCTGATGCCCGGGCGCGTTGGTGAACCGGGCTGCGCCTGCGTCATTGGCTGCAATGGGCTGGTCGGTGACCGCGTCGCCGAATTCAGTCAGGCCGCAGACGACATGCTTGCCGTCCGTGCCGAGCTTGACGCGGAGATAGGCATCAACAGCCGATGCGCCGACCGTGATCGTTCGGGAGCCGCCTTCAATTCTGGTATAGTTGACCATGGATTAGTTGCCCCCTTTCTCAAGGCTGATGCGGTGCTCGTTGTAGAGATCCGGGTATTTCAAGACAGCGGCTTGACCGGGATTCTTCACGCCGAGCTTGACCATCTCTTCGACCTTCGCTTCAAACTTCGTCATGCCTTTGCGCTGGCCGTCCTGCTCGGAAGGCTCCTTGTTCTTTCTCATGCCGATGGTCGAGGCAAACTTGGTGACGGCGTCGGCGGCTGCCTTGGCGGCGAGCTTGGCAAGCTTCTCTTCTTCCTTCTTTTCGTCGCTCTCAAGGTTTTCTTCCGGCTTCTCTTCCGGTTCGGCTTCTTCGAGCTTCTTCAAGCGCTCTTCGATGGGGGCGATGGCACCAGCAACAGCGGTGCCGACAATTTCAGCGATTTTTTCTTCGTCCATTTCTTTAGGTGCGGTGTCAACCGATAGTAGGCCGTTAGCGTTTGCGGCGGGGCTTGGGACCAACGCGATAGCGTCGATTTCAGCGCACCGGTAAAGCTGACGTTTGGTGTTGGGTATTTTTTCGTTTTCCCCGAAAGTCTCGACCGAAAGGCCGAAGTTCTTCGGCATCTTGGTAGCGACTTCGAGAATGTGAGCGCGCTGGGGGTGACTATCGAGCAGGTAGGCGTCGCCGCGCAGGTGGTCGCCTTCAATGCGGAAATCTTTCACAACGCCGACGATCTCGGAGAAGCCGGAATCGTGGTTAATGACGAGCTTCACGCCTTCGTCGCCCTTAGCAGCACAGGCA
>NZ_JBATWS010000204.1:0-2651 GCF_049672805.1 Parvibaculum sp. | reverse complement strand
CCGGCCGGCGAACTGCTCGCGGCGGCCAAGCGCTGGGCGAAGATGATCGAGGAATGTTCGCCCATGTCGATCCGGGCTTCCAAGGAGTCCGTTTATCAGGGGCTTGATGAAGCCAATCTGAAAAAGGCGATTGAAGGCCACTATCCGGCTGTGGGTGCGCTCTTCAAGAGCGAAGACCTCATCGAAGGCCCGCGCGCTTTCGCTGAAAAGCGCAAGCCGCAGTGGAAGGGCCGCTGAGGCTTTTTTCTCGGATCAGCGATGCGGCGCCGCGATGAGCGGCGCCGTTTTCTTTCGGGCGCACAAAAAAGAACCGGCCCTGCCGCGGGGGGTGCGACAGGACCGGCCTCGACAGGACCAGGCTCCGAGTTGGGGGGCGGCGGAGCCCGGTCGGCAGGTCAGTTGATCGCGGCTGTCGGGACCTCCTCATTTAGCAATCCGGCCGCGGTCCGACCTTCCTCCGTTCCCGGCCGCAAGGCGGCGGGAGATGTTTTCTCGATCGCGGCAAGGAAGGGAGCCGGCGCGCCAAGCGGCGGGAGCGGCGTTTCCTTTGCGGCCATGCGTGCCGCCTTTGCGTCGAGGTTGACCCAGATATAGGGGCGTTCTTCCGACTGGCGCTTGATCCACTGATAAGGCGTGTCAGACCAGACGGCGATTTCCCAATTCTTGTTGTCGAGCACGAATTCGCCACGATCAGACTTCACCAGAAGCACGGCATGCCCGTCGCCGTTCCATTCGCGCACCACGGAGATGAGCAGATTTTCTGCCTTCCAGCCGCGCTCGATCAGCAGGCGGCGCTTTTCCAGCGCAAAGTCTTCGCAGTCGCCGCCGCGCTCATCCGGGTAGGCCCACCATTCGGCGCGCCCGTACAGCGCCATGTCGGAGACCTGCGGAATGGTGCGGTTCACATATTCATTGACCTGCGAAAGCTCGACCCACTTTTCAGGGGTCATCTTTGCGGGTTCCGGTGTATCGGTGCCGCCAGCGCATTCATCCGGGTTGCGCACGCAGAAGCCGATATAGCCAATCGGCGGGGTAGCTTGCTGATAGGTCGGCATGGCGGCTGCGATCAGATGCACCTGCGCCGTGCTTTCAAAGAAAGAACTGTCGATGCTGCCCACATGGTCCGGCGACTGACAGGCAGCCAGTCCTGCCATCATTCCCGCCACAACGCTGATCTGCTTCACCCACTTCATTTCGCCCACCAACAATGAAGGTTCTTTCGAACTTGTGAGGACAGAATGGCAGGCAGGGATTTGCGCCCGTTTAAGTACGACGCAGAGATTTGAAGAGAATCTTGCTCAAAGTTGAGGCGGGTTTTTCTAAAAATCGAAATGATCGGAAATGACTAAAATTGTTCTGACCGGCAGAGGGCGGAAAAAGCCTTTATTCTTGCGGATTATTTATGCGGCTCTAAGCGGCGGGGCGGGCAAATCCGCGCCCGCCGCCCGGCCATCTCAAGGCTGATCCGTCCACGGAAAGACCTGCAAAAATTTTTTGCAGAAGGGGTTCAGCGGGGGGCTGCACCGTCGAAAGTGCGGGAATCCGACGCCAGAGTCTCGCGAATATGCCGGATGGTTGCTTCGCGTTCCTTGCGTTTGGTGTTCGCAAAGGCGGGCTGCTGCAGGGCGGCAAGCGTTGCGGCACGGGCCTTTGCTGTTTCCATCAAGGCATCGGCAGGCACGGCCTCGTCCAGATAGCCGATGGCGGCGGCTTCGGTCGGATTGTAGATCCGCGCCTGTGTCACCGCCTGCGAGAAGCGGTTGGCGGCAATGCGGTCCCGGGCAAGTTCGATGCCGAAAATGGGCATGGTCATGCCAATGGCGACTTCGGGCAGGCCGATGCGGTAATCGCCTTCCGTGCCGACCCGGTGGTCGCCTGCGAGGAGGAGAAGGCCGCCCGCGGCAAGCGCATGGCCCGTGCAGGCCATAATGACGGGCAGGCGGTATTCATAAAGGCGCATCAGAAGCTCGGCGCCTGCTGTTACCAGCGGCCCAACCTTGTCCGGGCCCGATGCCATGACATCGAGGTCGAAGCCGGCGCAAAAGCGATGGGGGCGGCCTGCGATCAGGACTGCCTTTGACCTGGTCTCTACTTCGGTAAGAGCCCCATTCAATGCGTCGATCATGGCGTGGCCGAGCGCATTGGCGCGGCCATCGTCCATAGCGAGGATGGCAACATCGTTCTCGATGGTGGTGGTCAGCGGTGCAGACAAGATGGTTCCCCCCTTTTTTGAAGTGCGGGGGAGCTTAGTCCGGCAAAGCGGTTTCGTCAGCCGAAGGGGCGTGAAAGGGCGCTTGCGCGTTCGGGAATATCGCTGAACTGGATGCCAACGCCTTCTTCCGTGTGGCGGACGACGCGGCCCGACATGCGGCCAATAGCGACTTCCGTGCCGATGGGCGGGCGGTTTTCGACAGCCACCTGTGCCCCGCCAAGCGACATGTCGATAATGCGGCAGGGCATGGTCTGGCCGTCGCCGAGATTGAGGACGGCGGTTTCCTCAAGCCCCGCTTCACCCGGCGCATAGCGTGCAAAGGCGCGGCGGGCCGAAATCTCGATCTTTTCGCCACGGGCAAGCGCTTCGAGGCGCTGGCGCAGCCTTTCGCGGCGCGGACCTGCAATATTGGTTTCGATTGCGAAGCCGCCTTCAAAGG
>NZ_JBATWS010000203.1:0-6840 GCF_049672805.1 Parvibaculum sp. | reverse complement strand
CTCTATGGCTATGGCTCCTACGGCATCAGCATCCCGGCTTCCTTCTCCACAAGCTGCCTGTCCCTTGTCGATCGCGGCTTTGTCTATGCCATCGCGCATATTCGCGGCGGCAAGGAGAAGGGCTATCGCTGGTACAATGAAGGCAAGCAGGACAAGAAGCGCAACACATTTACCGACTTTATAGCCGCGGGCGAACATCTCGCGGCAGAAGGTTTCACCTCGCGCGGGCAGATCGTCGCGCAGGGCGGCAGCGCGGGCGGAATGTTGATGGGCGCGGTGGCGAACATGGCCCCTGATCTCTTCAAGGGCATCATCGCGGAAGTGCCTTTCGTTGACGTGCTGGCCACAATTCTTGATGCAACACTGCCGCTCACGCCGCCTGAATGGAATGAGTGGGGCAATCCCGTCGAGAGCCGCGAAGCCTATGACTACATCGCCTCCTACAGCCCCTATGACAATGTGCGCCCCGGCCCCTACCCGCATATCTTTGCGCTGGGCGGGCTGACCGATCCGCGCGTGACTTATTGGGAGCCTGCGAAATGGGTGGCGAAGCTGCGGGAGGCGCGCACGAATGACGGCGTCACCCTGCTCCACATCAATATGGATGCAGGGCATGGCGGTGCCTCCGGCCGCTTCGAGCGATTGAAGGAAGTCGCGCGTGTCTATGCCTTTGCGCTCGCCGTCACCGACAAGGCATGACGCCGCCCCTAGCGTGGACGGTCGCCGATGATCGTCACGCGCTCCATGCGCCGAACGGCAGGCCAATAATCCGAAACGGCATAATGCTGGCAGGCGCGGTTATCCCAAAAGGCGACCGAATTTTCCTGCCAGCGGAAACGGCACTGATATTCCGGGATGGCAGCCTGCGCATAAAGATGCGCGAGCAAGGCGTCTGACTCCGAGCGCTCCAAGCCGACAATATGTTGCGTAAAGGCGGCATTCACATAGATGCCCTTGCGGCCTGTCTCGGGATGGGTGCGGATCACCGGATGTTCGACCATCGGATAGGCCTTGTTCATCTCCTCGATCTCTTCCGGCGTCTTTCCCATCTTCTTCATCAGTGCCCGGAAATGCGCGAAGTCGTGGATTGCGACGGCACCCTCCACCTTCTCCTTCACCTCGTCCGACAAGCCTTCATAGGCCGCATACATATCGGAGAAGAGCGTGTCACCGCCGACATCCGGCACTTCAATGGCACGCAGTACGGAACCTAACGAGGGGCACGTCCGCCATGTCACATCGCTGTGCCAGACATTTTCACGGCCTGGTCTGTCCTTGTCATGCGTGATAGCGAGGACTTCGGGATAGCCCTCCTTATGTGGCGCGAAAGGATGCACCTCCAGCTCGCCGAATTGCCGCGCAAAAGCGAGATGTTCTTCCGTGGTGATGTCCTGATCGCGAAAAAAGATCACCTTCCATTCCAGCAGCGCTTCCCGAAGCGAGGCGAGCAGGCTCGCGCTCATCGGCTTTGAAAGATCGACGCCTGAAATCTCCGCCCCGATGGCGGGCGTAAGTGGCGAGATCGTGAAGGGCGCCGCATCGGGCATGGGCACAGCCTGGCTCATGGTTTCTCCTCCCCTTGTCCTGCCGATGAGCCTAAACGCAAATCTGCGGATCGCGTTTCACAAAATTTGGCGATTCCGCATAGCGGAATTACGATGCCTGCCGGTCGGAGGAAATATGCCCCAGTCGCGTGAGGCCAAAGAGGGCGTTCAGCCCGCCGTGAGAAGTTTTCGCGTGCTTGAAGCGCTGAACGCTGCGGGCACGGCAACGCTCACACATCTCCACGAAGCGACGGGCCTGCCCAAGCCCACGCTTGTTCGCCTGCTCGATACGATGATTGCCGCCGGCTATGTGCGGCGCATTTCGCGCAGCGCTGGCTATACACTGACAGAGCGTGTTCTCCGCCTTTCGAGCGGCTTCCGGCACAATGATCTCGTGGTGGAGGCAGCGCGGCCTTTTCTCTCTGCGCTGACAGCGGAATACAAATGGCCGGTTGCACTCGCGACTTTCGACCGCGACGCGATGCTGGTGCGGATTTCGACGCGACATGAAAGTCCCTTCAGCACCGATCCGGACTGGCTCAACAAGCGGCTGCCCATGCTCGTCTCCGCGCTTGGCCGCACCTATCTCGCTTTCTGCCCGGAAGAGGAACGACGCCTCATCCTTGCCTTGCTCCGCTCATCGCGGGCGGCTGCAAATGCGCTGGCGCGTGACGAGAAATATGTCGCTTCCCTGCTCTCCACCATTCGCAAGCGCAAATATGCGACGACAGCGCCCATGCGCGGCGACCCCGCCATCGGCATTGCCGTGCCGGTGATGAGCGGCGAAAGCGTGAGCGCCTGCATCACCATGCGTTATCTCGGTGTCGCCATGAGCGAGGCAGAGGCGGTGAAGCGCTATCTCGCTCCCATGCAACGCGCATCATCCGCCATCGCGGCAAATGTCGAGGAATGGCGCAGGAAACAAAGCCCCTAGTGCGCGCGGCACCCCATCACACAAATCGCCGGTACGGGCTTGAGCGCGAGTTCTTCTTTGCGGATCGCTTCAAAACCTGAAGCAGAAAAAATGCGCTCCAGCGTGTCTGCCATTGCAAGCGCATCCGCACGGGTCGGATTTGCATGGCGTGGCTGATAGGCGATGGCGAGCATGCCGCCCGGTTTCAGCCGTTGCGCGATCTTCGTGATGAAGGCCTCCTTGTCATCAATGAACTGGATGACATTGATGCAAAACGCCTTGTCGAAAGGTGCGGTGGTGGCGGGCAGGGCCTCGATGGAACCTTCAGCGAGAATAAGACGACCGCTGCGGACAGCCTCACGATTGCGCGTTGCTGATTGCCGTATCATTACGCCGGAGCGATCAACACCGACTGCGCATATACCCGGCGCCTTCGACAGACAAAGCGCGAGGGCAACGCCGGGTCCACAGCCATTTTCAAGCACATGGTCACTTCCGCCTGGCGCAAGAAGGTCAACGACCCATTCATTGCGCATGCGGTTGGACGTACGGCTGGCAAGTATCCATCCCGCGACATGTCCCAGAACCCCGTGCGGATGGGCGAACTGGTTGAGGAGTTTCCGGCGCAGGCTCATTGATCCACGAGCCCCTTGTCGAGCCGCTCCTCAAGCCGGAGCGAAAGCCGGGTGAGAATCTCGGTTGCCGTTTCCAGCGCATTTGCGTCAAGGCCGGTGGCAAGCTCGCTGATGATTTCCGCTTCACGCGCGCGCATGGTGGCGAAAACGCGTTTTCCCTTTTCCGTGAGCGCGATAAGCGAGGAGCGGCGATGCGCCGGATTTTCGTTCACACTTGCAAGCCCTGCCTCGCAAAGCCCGTTGACCAGCATTTGTATGTGCTGTCGTGTCACTCCCTTGCTGCTTGCTATTTGCGGGACGGTCATCGGGCCTTCTTCGTGCAGGCTTTCCATCACGGCGCGCATGGCGGCGGTGACACCGAGATCATCGTGAAGCGCGTCTGTCACCGCTTTCAGTCTGTTGAAGGTGTCCCGCACGGCCCGCGTGAGAGCCACAATCTTTTTCGCTTTCGGGGTCATGGTTTTTCCTTTCAGACGAGTTCAGCCTGTCCCGTCGATGTGTCACGGCTTCGCAGCCGCATGAAGGGAAGGAAGAGAAGCCACCACAGGGAGTGGCTGCGACCATCCTGACATTCGGCAAGACCGTTTTGCTGCGCGGCAAGGGCTTCGGGCGACTTGGTACGCCACGTGCCGAGAAGGCGATCCCAGATCGTCAGCACTGCCCCGTAATTACTGTCCGTTTCAGGGCGATATGACGAGTGATGCACGCGATGCACGTCAGGCGTGACGATAAAAAGACGCAGGAAGCGGTCGAGCCAGCGCGGCAGACGCACATTGGAATGGGAAAAAACGGTGACACCCGCATCCATCAGCTCATAGATCAGGAGCGCGAGAGGCGGAATACCGCAAAGGACGATGCCTGCCAGCACAAGGGGCGTTGTGACGACAAATTCCAACGGGTGGAAACGCACCGTCGTCGATACATCAAGTCTGGTATCGACATGGTGGACGCGGTGGATCGCCCAGAGGAATGGCACCTTGTGATTGAGGAAATGCGTTCCCCAGGAGAAGAAGCCGCGCGCAAGAAAGCCGAGAATGAAGACCACCGGCGCGGAAAGCCCCGCAATGTTGAGGACGCCGATTTCATTTGCCTGCGCCCAGTCAGCCGCCGCAATTGCGCCGACCGGCACGGCACCGAGCACGATGATGTTGAGAGCCGTCAGCGCCCCGTTGACCGGCCATCGCCTCAGCCGTTCCTGTGCGGCCCTATCCCGCGGCACCAGATTTTCCAGAACCGCAAAGGTGAGAAAAAGGCCGAAAAAGGCCAGATATTGCAAAAGTTCGAATTCCAGCCGGAGAAAGGCTTCGATCGCATCATAGGACATGGCCGCCCCCACATGACAAGAATATTGTCATATAAGACTACGACAACATACTTGTCAATTGGCTGCCGAACGCGTTAGCCTTGGCGTTATTTTCTTGTGATCGTTACCCCGATCTTGCTGGCGCCCACGGCGCGAATGCGGACAAGCTGGTGCGCTTCATCACGGATCGCCGTCCCGCCTTCTACCTCTATCTCATAGCCATTCGGATACTGGATTGCGGGCACGAAGATTTCTGTCTCTCCTTCGCCCTCCACCTCATAGACAAAGCGGAAGACGCCCGTTTCGCGCTTGAACTTCATCTTGAGCGGACGACCGGCGATGATGCGGGCATAGGGGCGTACGAAACCCTTCAATGCGCGACCACCGCTATTGATGTCGGCCGGGTCTTCGCGTTGATCAATGCTGTAGATGGAAAGGTCTTCCTGATTCCACCCGTCGCCGATTGCCTGATCGTTCCGGTTTGACGCCGTGTAGTTCCATTGCGTCGAGTTCATCAGCAACTGGTCGAGCGCGTTATACATGAGATCAAGCGCGATGATGTGCTTCTCCCACGGCGCGTCCGTGCGATCACCCTTCGCCCATGCCTTGTAGGCAGCGGCATCATCGAGATCAAAGGGGATGCCGAATTCACCCAGCAGCGCGGGCGCAGAAGTGCCGCCATTCAGGGTGCGTGATGCTTCTTTCAATCGGCCGAGCTGGCGAACATAGGACGCCTCGATCGCCTCTGCGCCCTCCAACGTGCGGCCCGTATAGGGATTGATCTTTACCGGGAAATCAAAACGCTTCGTGGACAGCGTCACGATGTCATACCAGTGGCTTGCATTCACGGTCCGCTCGGGCGTGTTTTCGGGGAAGCCACGCCCGAGGCCCGATCCCGGATCAAGCTCGGCAAAGAGCAGCCAGTCGTTATTGATTGCCCGCACGCGCTCTGCGACACGCGCAAAGAACGGACCCATGAAATCGTGTTCCATGTCGAAGCGATGGCCGTTGCGCTCAACAAAGAAGTTTTCATCTCCCGCTTCAATCGCGCCGCCTGCGATACGATAGGCACCGGCCCGCTCAAAGGGGCATGCGCGACCATCGCGCCAGATGGAAACGCCGTCGCCATTCACCAGCACATCGCCTTTCTTCACGACGGCGCGCTGCTCCCAGTCAATCTGCATTTCAGGAATTTCGCGGGCGAGGCCACGGGCCGCAGCGAAGCCATCAAGCACCGACCATGCAAGCCCCGGCCGCGCAGGGAACGGGTTTTTCTCGCTCGGCCCGACATGGCGATAGCTCATATATTGGCCGACATAGCCCGATCCCGGCTCGTTCAATGAATCAAAGCCGATGACATTTGGCAGATCTCTGACCCGCCTTGCGACAGCCTCCATCGCACCAAAATAATGTTCCTGCAGAAAGTCCTGCGCAGGGCGGCCTTCAATGAGAAAGTCCGGGCAGAAAGTGTTACCGGCAAAGAAGAGCGTCCACATGATCCCGTTGGCGGGATATTTGTAGTTCTGCGACCATGTCATGGTCGGATAGTTCTCTTCCTGCCGCCCGCCGCGCGCGAAATCATATTTGTATTGCATGACATGCGCCGCACCTGCGGCATGGAACTTCGTGAAGTCGAGACCGACCGCATCGAAGAGCCAGCCCGGCGCGCCATCACCGCCCGTCATTCGGCTCCAGACATCCTGATGGAAGTCCACAAAGACATAGAGGCCGTGGTCACCCGCCATGCGGCAGAGCGTGGCGAAATAGTCGAGATAGGCCTCGTCATAGCGGCGCGAGCCTTCATGCTCGACGGCTTCCCATGTCGTCAGCAAGCGCAAGCAGTTGAAGCCCCATGCCTGAAGCCGCGCAAAATGCTCCTCCGCCTCGGCGAGCGGAAAGGGCCGGCCTACAAAGGAGACGGTCCGGTGATCGGAAAAATCGGTCGGGATGTTGGTGTGTCCGTTCGGGGTGTAGGGCATCTTGCAGTCGCCGCCGAGATTGACGCCGCGCAGAATACGCCGCCTTCCCTCGATATCCCGGAACCACTCCCCGTCGATCTCCAGCCTCGGCAACGCCATCTCGTCCTCCCCTGAACGCTTGTTGGCGGCGAGGATAGCGGGCACCATCGGCGCACACAAATAAAGGCCGAATCCGGGAGAGATGATGAGCAAGACCGATCTGCCGCCCCTGCCCGCCCAACCCGCAGGCGTGCCCTGGCCGACCAGTGACTGGCCGAAAGGCGAGTTGCCGGACGAGATGGACAAGGCCCGCTTTACCCGGCTTATGGACAAAGCCTTTGCGGAAAACCCCTCGGCAGAGCTTGGCGAGACCTTCGGCACCGTCATCGTGAAGGGTGGCAGGCTCATCCATGAGCAATATGCGCAGACCCATGGGCCGGAACACACCTGCCCTTCCTGGTCGAAGGCGAAAAGCATCACCCATGCG
>NZ_JBATWS010000202.1:0-6866 GCF_049672805.1 Parvibaculum sp. | reverse complement strand
GTCCTGGCTCTTCTATATCGCGCGCCCGGATATTCCGAAGCAGCTCGCAACCACGCATGAGCCGATCTACAAGTTCCTGCTCAACAAGTGGTATTTCGACGAGCTCTACGACTTCATCTTTGTGCGGCCCGCCTTCTGGATCGGACGCATCTTCTGGAAGCAGGGTGACGGGCGCATCATTGACGGACTCGGGCCTGACGGCGTCTCCGCGCGTGTTCTCGATATCACGCGTGGCGCCGTTCGTCTCCAGAGTGGCTATCTCTATCACTACGCCTTCGCCATGTTGCTCGGCATTGTCGGGCTCGTGACCTGGTTCATGGTCGGAGGGGCATGACGATGACCGACGGCAACATTCTCTCGCTTATTACCTTCCTGCCGATTGTCGGCGCGCTCATCATTCTGGTGACGCGCGGCGACGAGGCGACGGTTGCCCGCAATGCGCGCTATGTCGCGCTGTGGACGACGACGATCACCTTCATCGTCTCGCTCTATATCTGGTGGAATTTCGACTACACCACGGCTGACTTCCAGTTCGTCCAGCAGACGGAATGGCTTGGCGGCGCGATCAACTACCATATGGGTGTGGACGGCATCTCGATGCTGTTCGTCATCCTCACGACCTTCCTGATGCCTGCTTGCATTCTCGCAAGCTGGACCTCCATCGAGAAGCGCGTGAAGGAATACATGATCGCCTTCCTCGTGCTCGAAACGCTGATGATCGGCGTGTTCTGCGCGCTTGACCTCGTGCTCTTCTATCTCTTCTTCGAAGGTGGCCTCATTCCGATGTTCCTCATCATCGGCGTGTGGGGCGGGGCGCGTCGCATTTATGCGAGCTTCAAGTTCTTCCTCTACACCTTCCTCGGGTCGGTCCTGATGCTGCTCGCCATCATGGCGATGTATTGGGAAGCGGGCACGACCAGCATCCCCGTGCTGCTGGCGCATGACTTCCCGGTCAATATGCAGCTCTGGCTCTGGCTCGCCTTCTTCGCATCCTTCGCGGTGAAGATGCCGATGTGGCCGGTCCATACCTGGCTGCCGGATGCGCATGTCGAAGCACCCACCGCTGGCTCCGTGGTCCTCGCGGGCGTGCTGCTCAAGATGGGCGGCTATGGCTTCCTGCGCTTTTCGCTGCCTATGTTCCCCGTGGCGTCGGCTGATCTTGCCTGGCTCGTCTTTGCGCTGAGCGTCATCGCCATTGTCTATGCCTCGCTCGTCGCGCTGGTGCAGGAGGACATGAAAAAGCTGATCGCCTATTCGTCGGTCGCCCATATGGGCTTCGTGACGATGGGTATCTTCACGGCGAACACGCAAGGTCTGCAGGGCGGCATCTTCCAGATGCTCAGCCATGGCTGGATTTCCGGCGCACTCTTTCTTTGCGTCGGCGTCGTCTATGACCGCATCCATACGCGCGAGATCGCGGCTTATGGCGGTCTTGTGAACCGGATGCCGCTTTACGCTGTGGCCTTCCTCATCTTCACAATGGCGAATGTGGGGCTGCCGGGCACAAGCGGCTTCGTGGGTGAATTCCTCACCCTCATCGCCGCCTTCAAGGTGAACACCTGGGTCGGCGCTATCGCCGCCACGGGCGTCATTCTTGCTGCGGGCTATGCGCTCTATCTCTATCGCCGCATCGTTTTGGGTGTGCTGGAGAAGGATACGCTGAAAAACATTCTGGATCTGAACCGCCGCGAGATCATCACCTTCGCGCCGCTCATCGCCGCGACGATCTTCTTCGGCGTCTATCCGTCGCCCATTCTGGATGTCACTGCCGTTTCGGTAGAGAACCTCATCACGAACTACACGGCTGCCATTGAGGCGCACCGCGTCGCAGGCGAAACCGGTCTCACCGGTGCGGTTGCAAGCCTCTTCGCAGGAAACTGATCTCGGGAACGATAAAGAATATGGACCAGACATTATCCAACGTTCCGGCCATTCTTCCGGCCCTGCCCGAAATCGTTCTCGCGCTGGGGGCGATGGCGCTGCTCATGTTCGGTGTCTTCCGCAAAGGATGCACCGCCTATGAAACCTCCATCGGTGCCGTCGCGCTGCTGGTTGTTGTGGGCGCGGTTCTGGTGATGGAACCCAATGAACCCGTGCTCGCCTTTGGCGGCAGCTTCGTTGTGGACGGCTTCGCCAAATTCACGAAACTTCTCGTGCTTCTTGCGGCGGCGGCGGCAATCATCATGTCCGTCACCTTCATTCGCCGTGAGGCGATGAACCGTTTCGAATATCCGGTGCTGATCGTTCTTGCGACGCTTGGCATGTCGATGATGATCTCGGCCAACGGCCTGATCTCGCTCTATATGGGCCTCGAACTGCAGAGCTTGTCGCTCTATGTGCTGGCGGCCTTCCACCGCGAAAACACACGCGCGACGGAAGCGGGCCTGAAATATTTCATTCTGGGCGCACTTGCCTCGGGCATGATGCTCTATGGCTCCTCGCTCATCTATGGCTTCACCGGCTCGGTCGAATTCAACGCTATCGCAGCGGTGCTCACGGCGGACGGTGCCAATATCGGCGTCATCTTCGGTATCGTCTTCCTGCTGGCAGGCCTCGCCTTCAAGGTGTCGGCGGTTCCCTTCCATATGTGGACGCCGGATGTTTACGAGGGCGCGCCGACGCCTGTCACCGCCTTCTTTGCAGGTGCGCCCAAGGTCGCGGCCATGGTGCTCATCATCCGCGTGCTCTTCGGCGCCTTTCCCTCGATGGAAGGCCAGTGGCAGCAGATCATCATCTTCCTTTCCATCGCCTCCATGGTGCTGGGCGCCTTCGCCGCCATCGGCCAGACCAACATCAAGCGCCTCATGGCCTATAGCTCGATTTCCCATATGGGTTTCGCGCTGGTCGGCGTGGCCGCAGGCACGGCGCAGGGGCTTCATGGCGTGCTCATCTATCTCGCCATCTATGTCGTGATGAATGCGGGTGTCTTCTGCTGCATCCTCGCCATGACCCGCAAGGATGGCTATGTCGAGGACATTGCGGACCTTGCAGGCCTGTCGCGCAGCCGCCCGATGCTCGCCTTCATCTTTGCCATGCTGATGTTCTCGCTGGCAGGCGTGCCGCCGCTCGCGGGCTTCTTCGGCAAGTTCTATGTCTTCATGGCTGCAATCGAGGCGGATCTCTACGCGCTCGCCGTCATCGGCGTTCTCGCGAGCGTGATCGGTGCCTTCTACTATCTGCGCGTCGTGAAGGTGATGTATTTCGACGAGCCTGCAGAGCCCTTCGAAGAGCCGATGCCGAACGAGCTTGCGGCTGTGCTGGGTGTCTCCGGTGCCTTCGTGATGCTGTTTTTCATCTATCCGGCGCCGCTGGTAGCCGGTGCGCAGATTGCTGTCAGCGCGCTCTTCCCATGATCGCATGATCCCGGTCCGCCGCTTTCAGGAAATAGACAGCACCAACGAAGAAGCGCGCCGCCTTGGCGATGCAGCAACGGAAGGGCCGGTCTGGATCACGGCCGCCCGGCAAACGGCAGGCCGTGGCCGAAGAGGCAGGGCATGGGAAAGCCCGACCGGCAATTTCATGGGCACGCTCTATCTGACCCCGCGCTGCACCGCGCGCGAGGCGGGCGAGCTTTCCTTCGTCGCGGCGCTCGCCGTTCACGATGCGGTGGACAATCTTCTGCCGCCGCCGCTTCGTGGTCCCCTTCGCCTGAAATGGCCGAACGATCTTCTCCATGCCCGCGCCAAGCTCGCAGGCATCCTGCTTGAGTCATCCGGCGTTGCGGGGGCGGAGCTCGCCTGGGTTGCCATCGGCATTGGCATCAACCTCGCAACCTTCCCCGAAGGTCTTGAATATCCGGCCACCTCGCTCAGCGCCCTGGGGGCAGGCACGGTCACGCCCGAAGAGGCGCTCGCCGCGCTTGATCGCTCTTTCACACACTGGCTTGCGGTCTGGCGCGGGCAGAACGGCTTTGCGGCCATTCGCGAAGCCTGGCTCAAACGCGCCGAGGGGCTTGGCGGCGCGATCAAGGTGCGCCTCTCGGGCGAGACACTGGATGGCACATTCGAAGGCCTCGCGCCCGATGGTTCCCTTCAACTCCGCCTGGCTTCCGGTGAATTGCGTCTTGTTTCGGCAGGTGATGTGTTCTTTCCGGGGCTGGGGGGCTAACCTGTCACCATGAGTAAGCGCGTCCCCCAATCTTCCCGCGACGAACTGGTCTTTCTGCCTCTGGGCGGTTCCGGCGAAATCGGCATGAATCTCAACCTCTATGGCTACGGGCCGGAAGAGGATCGTCGCTGGATCATCGTCGATATCGGCGTCACCTTTGGTGATGATCGCACGCCGGGTATCGATCTCATCATGCCTGACCCCGCCTTCATCGAAGAGCGGCGCGACGAACTGCTCGGCATCGTGCTCACCCATGCGCATGAAGATCATATAGGCGCGGTGGCGCGTCTCTGGCCGCGCCTGCGCTGCCCAGTGTATGCAACGCCTTTTACGGCGGCCATGGTGCGCGGCAAGCTCATAGAGGCGGGTATCGAGTCTCAGGTGCCGATGCATATCATCCCGCTCGGCCATCGCTTTGATCTTGGCCCCTTTGACATCGAACTGGTGACGCTCACTCATTCGATCCTTGAGCCGAATGCGCTTGCCATCCGTACATCGCTCGGCCTTGTACTTCACACGGGCGACTGGAAGATCGACCGCGACCCCGTGGTCGGCGACGATATTGACGAAGCGCGCCTGCGCGCCATCGGCGACGAAGGCGTGCGCGCCATTGTTTGCGACAGCACCAATGTTTTCACGCCCGGCACCTCCGGCTCGGAAGCTGATGTTGCGGCAAGCCTTGTCGAATTGCTGAAGCAGTGCGAAGGCCGTGTCGCCATCACCACATTTGCCTCGAATGTTGCAAGGCTTGAAAGCATCATCCGCGCGGGCGATGCGGTGGGGCGCCATCCGGTGCTTGTCGGCCGCTCCATGTATCGCGTGGTCGCAGCCGCGCGCGAAGCCGGATATCTCAACGACCTGCCGCCCATTCTCGATGAGGATGATGCCGGTTATCTCCCGCGCGACAAGGTGCTCTATATCTGCACTGGCAGCCAGGGCGAGCCGCGCGCCGCGCTTGCGCGCATCGCAGAAGACAGCCACCCCCATATCGTGCTGGAGAAGGGGGATACGGTCGTCTTTTCCTCGCGCATCATCCCCGGCAACGAAACCTCGATCTTCGATCTGCAAAACCAGCTCGCCGAACGCGGTGTCCGCGTGATCACCGAGAAGGATCATTTCGTCCATGTCTCGGGTCATCCGTGTCGGGATGAACTGGCGCTCATGTATCAGTGGATCAGGCCGGAAGTCGCCGTGCCCGTTCATGGCGAGGCGCGTCACCTTGCAGAACATGCAGCGCTCGCCCGCGAGCTTCAGGTGCCTGAACAGGTCGTTGTGCGAAACGGCCTCATCGTTCGCCTTGCCCCCGGCCCCGCAGAAGTGGTGGATGAGGCACCCTCCGGCCGCATCTATCTCGATGGCGATGTGCTGACCGATCAGGATGAAGGCGCGGTGCAGGAGCGCCGCCGACTTGCCTTTGCCGGTGCCGTTTTCGTGAGCCTCGTGCTGGACGGCAAGGGCGAAGTGCGCGGCGAGCCTCAGGTGCGGCTCATGGGCCTGCCGGAAGAGGATAGCGATGGCGTTCCTTTCGAGGACCGCGCCCTTGATGCAGTGGATGAGGCGCTGGACCGGCTGCCGCGCAAGCGCCGGGGGGATGATGCTGCCGTAGCGGAATTCTTGCGTCGCGCCGTTCGCGGGGCGCTGCGGCGCGAATGGGGCAAGAAACCCCAGGTCGCGGTGGTTGTCACCCGCATCTAGTTTCCTTGTTTTGGGCCTCGATACAGCCTAAACAAAGGGCAAGAACATACTGAAACCGCTCCAAGTTACGGGACAAACCATGCTCGGACCGCTCAATCACGTTGCCATCGCCGTACCTGACATCAAGGCCGCGGCTGAAACCTACCGCACGAAGTTCAATGCGAAAGTGTCGGAAGCCGTGCCGCAGCCGGACCACGGCGTGACCACCGTTTTCGTCGATCTCGGCAACACCAAGATCGAACTGCTGGAGCCGCTGGGCGAGGATTCGCCGATTGCCGGTTTCCTCGCAAAGAACCCGAAGGGCGGCATCCATCACATCTGTATTGAGGTCGAAGACATCGATGCTGCCTGCGAGAAGATGAATGCCGAAGGCGTCACCATCACGGGCACAGGCAAGCCGAAGATCGGCGCGCATGGCAAGCCGGTCGTCTTCCTGCATCCGAAGGATCTGAACGGCACGCTTGTCGAGCTTGAGCAGGCCTGAGTTTCATGGACCCTGTTGCCGGGATCGCGATCTACTTCATCGTCTGGTGGCTCACGCTTTTTGCGGTTCTGCCCTGGGGCGTTCGTTCCCAGCATGAGAGCGAGGAAGAGGTTGCCCCCGGCACGGAACCCGGTGCGCCGGTTCGTGCCCGGTTGCTGATCAAGATGGGTGTGACGACCGTCATCGCCGCTTGCATCTGGCTCTTCATTTATTGGCTGCAGGTGGCAAGCCCCATCGCCTATGAAGACATTCCCTTCCTGCCGGACTTCGGCTCGACACGCTGAGGAGCGGGCTTTTGCTGCCCGTCTGACTCTGACGGCAGTCGGATAAAAAGAAAGCAAGGTCCGCTTTCACGGCCTTGCTGTTTTAGTGTTCCCTCGTTTCGCGCCCTCGCCATCATTTCAGATGGTCAAGGTCAGCGTTCCCTCCCTGGACTTGGGCCGCGCCATTGGCGCTGTCTTGCTTTTTGTTGGTCGAATGATAGCCAGCCTGCGGCGAGGTGTCACGCCTGAATCCGCACTACGCGAAATTTTTGCGATGTTTGCGGTGCGCCGCGCGCAACGATCACGCAGTGCGGTGC
>NZ_JBATWS010000201.1:0-3345 GCF_049672805.1 Parvibaculum sp. | reverse complement strand
GGCCTTCGGTGCCTATGTCGCAGGCGTTACCGCGCGCATCGCCCGCACCACCAATCAGCCGAACGCGCCCTATCGCGTCACCGTTCTCGACAGCCCTGTCATCAACGCTTTCGCGCTTCCGGGCGGCTATGTCTATGTCACGCGCGGGCTTGCCTCTCTTGCCAATGATGAGGCGGAACTTGCAAGCGTGATCGGCCATGAAATCGGTCATGTCGCCGCACGTCATTCGGCGCAGCGCCACACGGCGGCGGTCGGCACCACGCTTCTTGGTGCAGTGCTTGGCGCTGTGGTTGGCAGCGATGTTGTCAGCCAGGCGATCGGCCTTGGCGGGCAGGGTTTCCTTGCCAGCTATTCGCGCGATCAGGAGCATGAGGCGGTTATGCTTGGCGCGCGCTATCTCGCTGCGGCGGGCTATGATGCCTATGCGGCGGCGGACTTCCTCGCCTCCATGAATGCTCAGGACGCGCTTGAGGCGAAGATTCGCAATGTGCAGCGCGATACAGGGCAGACGAACTGGCTTGCAACCCATCCGGCAACGCCCGCGCGCGTTCAGGCGGTGACGGCTCAGGCGCAGCAGGCCGGCCTCCGCCCCGGCGAGGGCGAGCGGCGGCGCGATGCCTATCTCTCCGCGATTGACGGCCTGCTCTATGGTGACAACCCCAAGCAGGGGATTGTCCGTGATCGTCTTTTCATTCACCCGGACCTTCGTTTCTCCTTCGAGGCCCCGCCGCGTTACATCATCAGCAATTCACCTGCTGCGGTCGGTGTGCAGGGGCCGGACCGGACGATTGCAAAATTCGATATGGGTACCAAGGCAAGCGGGCAGGAAATCGGCGCCTATCTGCAGGCATGGGCGAAGGGGGTTCGTCTTGGTACGCTGGAGCGCTTCACCGTCAATGGCATGAAGGCGGCGACGGCACCGACCACGATCGGCGACTATAATGCGCGGCTTGTTGCCATCGAGTTTGCGCCGGAGCGTGTTGCGCGTTTCATCCTCGGAACGCTGCCGCAAACGGGCGAGCGTTATACGGGCGATCTCCAGAAGCTTGTGATGAGTTTCCGCAAGATTTCCGCGTCAGAAGCGGGGAAGGTAAAGCCGCTGCGCATCCGCATCGTCACCGCCAAGCAGGGTGACACCGTTGTCTCGCTCGCAAAGCGCATGGTCTTTACCGACCATCAGGTGGACCGCTTCCGCGTGCTGAACGGCCTCGAAGCCAATGAAGGCGTCAGGGCAGGCGCGCGCTACAAGATCGTTGCCGAGTAAGGTTCAGAGAAGAAGGCCTGCCTCTTCCGGGTTCGGTACTTTTTCCAGCAAGGCGTGGCGGAGCTTCTTCAGGGCCGTGTGTTCAATCTGGCGCACGCGCTCTTTCGAGATGCCGAGACGGGTGCCGAGTATTTCAAGCGTCACCGCCTCATCGCGCAGCCGGCGCTCACGGATGATCGTGAGTTCGCGTTCGTTGAGCGTTTCGAGGGCTGCTTCTATCCAGCGTGCGCGCCGTTCGTCATCGTGATGTTCCATTACTTCGTCTTCGGGCAGCGGGCGGTCGCAGGTGAGAAGGTCCTGCCACTCGGCGGGGCTGTCCAGTGAAGAGCTGTTGGAAACAGGCGCATTGAGCGAGCGATCACCGGCCATCAGCCGCGCGTCCACCGCCGAGACATCCGCAATGCTCACGCCGAGCTGCCTTGCGATGAAGGAGCGGTCTTCTTCCGTCAGGTTCTGGCGGGTGCCATTGGCAATCAGACTGCGGAGCTTTCGCAGGTTGAAGAAGAGGGATTTATGCGCCGCCGTGGTGCCTGTCCGCACGATGGACCAGTTGCGCAGGATGTAGTCCTGAATGGCCGCGCGGATCCACCAGCTTGCATAGGTGGAGAAGCGGACACCACGCTCCGGCTCGAAACGGGCGGCGGCCTGCATCAGACCGACATTGCCCTCCTGAATGAGATCGCCATAGGGCAGGCCATAATTGCGGAAGCGCGTTGCGAAGGAAATCACGAGCCGCATATAGGCACTTGTCAGTTCATGCAGCGCGCGCTCGTCGTGATCTTCCTTCCAGCGATGGGCGAGGTCGAACTCATGTTCCTCTTCAAGGAGAGGCATGGTCATGGCGTGTTTCACGAAGCGGCGATTTGCCTGCTGCGTTTCGGGGGTATCCATATGGGCCATTTTCCCCTCTCCTTCTTCCGCTCAGTTGAGGCGGCGCGCTCGCACGCACCCCTCTCTCCCTGAAACAACCCAGCGTCCTCTGAAATGTTCCTTTCAGCGGGAGGGCGGGGGATGGGGGAAACGGCCAACAAAAAGCCCGGCTCAAAGGCCGGGCTTTTCCGTCTCAGTGTTTGTCGGGGGGGCTCAGGCGGCCTCGGTCGCGTCGTCCGACTTTTCGTCCTTCTTGTCGCCTGCATCGCCGGAGCGCTTCGGCGTGCCCTGAAGGGCCTGCTCCACGCGCTGAATGGCGGCATCCTCGCCGATGCGCTCGACAGCGGCCACTTCCCGGGCCATGCGGTCAAGGGCAGCTTCATAGAGTTGGCGCTCGGAATAGGACTGCTCCGGCTGGCGGTCAGAGCGATAGAGGTCGCGGACCACTTCGGCGATAGAGATCAGGTCGCCTGAGTTGATCTTTGCCTCATATTCCTGCGCCCGGCGGCTCCACATGGTGCGCTTGATGCGGGCGCGGCCACGCAGCGTTTCGAGGGCGGAATCAACCACGGAAGTATCCGACAGCTTGCGCATGCCAACGGCGGCAGCCTTGTTGGTCGGAACGCGGAGCGTCATCTTTTCCTTGTCGAAGTTGATGACGAAAAGCTCCAGCTTGTGCCCGGCGACTTCCTGCTCCTCGATCTCGAGGATCTGGCCAACGCCATGGGCGGGATACACTACATATTCTTTTGTCTTGAAGGTCATCTTAGGTGCGGCAGGCTTGGCCGGTTCCTTTGCTTTCGGAGTTTCTGCCTTTGCAGGCTTTGCCGGGGCGGCTTCCTTCGCCGTCTCCTTGGCGGCTTCCGCAGCAGCCTTAGCCTTATTCGCCTTCTCCGCGGCGCGGCTCTTTGCCGCAGCCATCAGTTTGCTCGCCGCATTGCTCGGGCGCGTGCCGGTTGCCTTCGCGGCGGCCTCCTTGGCAGGAGCCTTCTCGGCCGCAGCGGGCTTCTTCGCCGCGGCGGCTGCAGCGGGCTTTGCCGCAGGCTTTGCGGCCGCCTTGGGGGCGCTTTTCGGCTTCTCCGCAGTCTTGGCCTTGGCGGCGGGCTTCGCGGCGGTCTTTGCCGGGGCTTTTGCAGCAGCCTTCGGGGCCGCGGCCTTCGCCTTGGGAGCAGCAGGTTTCGCGGCGGCTTTAGGCGCTGCCTTGGCGGTGC
>NZ_JBATWS010000200.1:0-1521 GCF_049672805.1 Parvibaculum sp. | reverse complement strand
TCGTCATTGGACGAGCAGCCCGCCAGCCCGGCAACAGCCAGTGCCATGACACCGACAGCAAAAAGGCGGGAGCGAACGGGGCGGAAACGACAGGCGGGCAGACGGGCCTCACTCATGCGGGCAAAGTCCATTTAATTCTCGATTTCCGGCCACGCGGCGGAAGCCGCAATTCTTCCAAATTGCCGACTCGCCCGGCGCGAAGCCGATCCGGCACCTTTTCTATCTCAATAAAGGCCGGTAGACCATAGCGGCAACGAACCGGCCTGTCCCCATCCGCCCACGAAAAAGGCGCGCCTTGCGGGGCGCGCCTCTCACATCTGATCACAGCCGGATCAGGTAATCTTAATCGGCCGAAATCGCAGCCAGTTCAGCGGAGCGCTGCGGCATCCGCCGGTTGGCCTCGGCATAATCCACAATCTCCCAGGCCGATGTATCGGCCATGAGCGCGCGCAGCACGCGGTTGTTCATGGCATGGCCCGCCCGCGAGCCTTCATAACGACCGATCAGCGGAAGACCGGAAAGAGCAAGGTCGCCCACCGCATCAAGCAGCTTATGGCGCACGAACTCGTCCTCGTAGCGCAGCCCCTCCTCGTTGAGGATGGCATGGGTGTCCACCACCACCGCGTTTTCGAGCGAGCCGCCCTTGGCAAGCCCCATCGACCACATGGCCTCAATATCCTTGCGCAGGCAGAATGTACGGGCGCGCAGAATATCTTCGGCAAAGAACGGGTCATGAAGGTCTGCTTCAATCTCCTGACGGCCGATCACTTCATTGTCGAACTCGATCTCGAAGCGCAGGCGGAAGCCCTCGCCCGGATAAAGCGCGGCACGCTTCAGCCCGTCCTCGATGATGACCGGCTTCAGAATGCGGATCGCCTTGCGCGGCGCATCAAGCTTTTCAAGCCCGACGGCTTCGATCTTCTGGATGAAGATTTCGCTGCTGCCATCCAGCACCGGCACTTCCGCCGCGTCGATCTCGACCAGCGCATTGTCGATGCCGAGCACCGAGAAAGCAGCCATCAGATGCTCGATCGTGCTGACCGTCGTGCCCGCCGCATTGCCAATGGCGGTGGAAAGCGTCGTGTCGGCGACATGATCGTAAATTGCGGGAATATCGGAAACGTCACGGCCCTGCGCCACGAGGTCGGTACGACGAAACACAATACCCCGATCTGCTTCCGCAGGATGCAGGACCATGTGAATGTCGGAGCCGCTGTGCAAACCCACGCCGTCAATGACAACAGGCCGCGCCAGCGTCATCTGCGGCGCGCGAATGGCCTGCACCCGGCGCTCACGCCGGACATTTTCCAGCATGATGGTTTCAAACTCTGATTTCGGCACTGTGAACACTTTCATCACCCCAAAGCAAACCGCCCCCTCTGGTTCGCTAGGGAGGTTCTATCAACCGCCCGGCAAAGCCTCAAATAACAGATTCTTACTGAATGTTACTAAAATAAACAGTTCATAAATCGTTGATTTTAAAAAAGAAAAATCCATCCCCGCGCCTCAGGCAGTCAGGGA
>NZ_JBATWS010000199.1:0-1656 GCF_049672805.1 Parvibaculum sp. | reverse complement strand
TTTTCCAGCAGCGGCTCGAAGGAGAATGCCTTGACGAAGACGCCGATGCCGCGGCGCGTTTCAAGTACCCCGACGGATTCCAGGGCCTTGATGCCCTCGCGCACCGAGTTGCGGCTCACCCCAAGCTGGGTGGCAAGCTCGCCTTCGGGCGGCAGGGGCGCGCCCGCATCGAGATGATTGTCCTCGATATAGCTGCGCAGGCTTTCCTGCACAGAGACATGCAGGAGCGGGGCTCGTTTCAGGGGCTTGATCGACTTCACGTTCATCTTCGTCTCCGGTTGCCTTTTGACTCCGAAAAGACAGCGGCCTACATTTATTCACTTGTAGGATATCTGTCAATTGGATATCGAAATTGCCAATAGGTGGCTCACCCGGAGATACGTCAAAAATGTCTTCCGGCGAAGCGCAAACGGCATCGGTCACGATGGCCAGCGCAGCGCCGCGCTGTGCGCAAAGCGAAATCCATTGCGCAAAGCCAATACCAGTTTAACATCAGAGAAATATTTTGACGGGGATTCGCCGCAAGGAGTATGCTTTCCGTGACTGATCGACCGATCCTCGACTTCCTCACCGCGGAGCTTTCCGCAACAAGCAGCGATCCCCTTTACCGACAGTTGGAAAATGCCCTGAAACAGGCGATTGCCACCGCGCATGTCAAACGCGGCGGCGTCATCCCGAGCGAGCGGGTGTTGAGCCAGGTGCTCGGCCTTTCGCGTGTCACCGTGCGCAAGGCCATCGATGGCCTCGTCTCGGACGGGTTCCTCGACCGACGGCAAGGCGCCAAGACGGTTGTTTCCTCCCGGCTGGAGAAATCCCTGGCCACAATGACCAGCTTTTCCGAGGACATGCGGTCACGCGGGCTGGAGCCTGGTTGCACCTGGATTTCGCGGGAGATTTCAAGGCCTTCTCCAAGCGAAATGATGGCCCTTGGCATTTCCGGCAGCGAAAAGGTCGTGCGGCTCCGCCGGTTGCGGACGGCTGATGGCGTGCCGATCGCCATCGAGATGGCGACGCTGCCCGCCCGCTTCGTACCCGAGCCGCAGGCTGTCGGGGACTCGCTCTACGACTATCTCGAAAGAAACGGTGCATTGCCGGTGAGGGCGCTGCAGCGCATGCAGGCCAAGCCCGGCACCGAGGAAGAACGACGGCTTCTCGACGCCCCCGACGATGCCTCGCTGCTCATCATGGAGCGCCGCTGTTTCCTTGCCGACGGGCAGATCGTCGAGTTCACGCAGACCAAATATCGCGGCGATGTCTATGATTTCGTCATCGAGCTGATGCGATAATACCAGTTTAAATCCTGTTGCCATCTGGTCTTGTTTTGCTACCATCCTGCCAACGACAGGAGATAGCCGGTGCCGCTTGACTTCAAATCCCTCGACAAGGGTCTGATCGTATCCTGCCAGCCCGTGAAGGGCGGCGCCATGGACAGGGCCGATATGGTCGTCGGCTTCGCCCTGGCTGCGCTCGACGGTGGCGCAGCCGCCCTGCGCATCGAATCGGCGGACTACGTCGCCGCCGTTCGCGCCGCAACCGACAGGCCGATCATCGGCCTCGTGAAACGCGACCTCGACGACAGCCCTGTGCGCATTACACCCTGGATCGAGGATGTCGACGCGCTGGCACAGGCTGGTGCCGATATCATCGCCTATGACG
>NZ_JBATWS010000198.1:0-7842 GCF_049672805.1 Parvibaculum sp. | reverse complement strand
CGGTGCCCGCAACAATTGGAATCATTGCAGGGCGAGTTTCACCGTGAAGGCGAGCGCGATGATCACCACCGCCGCATTGAGATCCCGGACACGGCCCGAGAGCAGCTTGATCGCTGCATAGGAAATGACACCAAGCCCGATCCCGCTCGCGATGGAAAAGGTGAGGGGGATGGCAAGCGCCGTCACCACGGCGGGCACGCTTTCCGTGATGTCGTCCCATGACATATCCGCAAGGCCGCGCGCCATCAGGCAGGCAATGAAAACGAGCGCGGGGGCCGTGGCATAGGCCGGAACCGTCGCCGCAAGCGGTGCGAGGAAAAGGCTGAGAAGAAACAGCACGCCCGCCGTTGTTGCCATCAGCCCCGTGCGCCCGCCTGTCTCGATGCCCGCCGTGCTTTCGATATAGCTCGTGGTGGTGGAGGTACCGAGCAGGGCACCAATGGCCGTGGCCGAAGAATCCGCCACCATGGCGCGGCGCAGGCGCGGCAGTTTTCCTTCCGCGTCGAGCATCCCCGCGCGCTGCCCCACGCTCACAAGCGTGCCTGTGGTGTCGAGCAGGTCCACCAGCAGAAAGACAAAGACAATGGTGACAATGCCTATCTCGAGAGCACCGCGCACATCCATCTGGAGGAAACTCGGTGCGAGGGAAGGCGGCGTGTCCGTTACTCCCTGAAGCGGTTGCAGGCCAAGCACTACCGCTATCGCCGTCACGCCGAGGATCGTCACCATGATCGCGCCGGGCACGCTGCGATGGTAGAGCGCGATCAGCACAACAAAGCCTGCCATTGCAAGCAACGCTCCCGAGGCACCGAGATTACCAAGTGTGACGAGCGTTACCGGATGATCGGCAACAATGCCCGCATTCTGAAGGCCGATCAGCGCAAGAAAGAAGCCGATGCCCGCGCCAATGCCATATTTCAGCGAGCGCGGAATGGCATTGACGAGCTTTTCGCGCAGCGGCGAAAGCGACAGGGCAAGAAACAGCAGACCCGAAAGAAAGATACAACCAAGCACAAGTCGCCAGTCACCGCCAAATTGCGGCACGACCGTATAGGCGAAGTAGGCGTTGAGCCCCATGCCGGGGGCGAGCGCGACGGGATAGTTCGCATAGAGGCCCATGATGAGCGAGCCGATGGCCGCCGCAAGACAGGTCGCCACAAAGGCCGCGCCGAAATCCATGCCCGCATCGGCAAGGATCGAAGGGTTCACGAAGATGATATAGGCCATGGTGAGAAAGGTCGTCACACCCGCCAATATCTCGGTACGGATCGTTGTCCCGTTGGCCTCAAGTGAGAACAGGCGTTCGAGAACCTTGCCGCTCCTGCCGTCCATTTTCGTTCCCCCGCGATACGGAAACAATTCCTTAAAGCCGATACATGCAGGATGAAAGCATGATGAAGCGCCTGTCCATCCTTCTGTTGCTCTGCCTTGCACCCGCCGCCCAGGCGGAGGTCGGGCTTGCGGGGGAGGGTGCGCCGCTTGTGGTGAGCATTTCCGAGAAAGATTGCCGCCATATCTCGGCCCACCTGCCCGGCGGGGCGGACTATGTGCCCGGTACCGCGGTGGATGGCCGCGCGGTTGTCCCCGCAGACATCAATGGCGGATATGGCTATGGCCTGCGGCCTTATTACGAGTTCGACATCGAACTGGTGGACACGCTGACGCCCGGCCCGGCCCATGCTCTGGAAGGCACCATCGCGGTCGCCCGCGTCGGCCTCGACATGACCACGGGCCGCGTCACGATTGACGGGCGGGATGCGGCGGGCATGGACCATGCCATTGCCGAAGCCTGTGCAAGATTGCATCAGGCCCCACCCAAACAGCCTTAAAGCGCCTCTCTCCGCCGCGCCTTGATTGACACTTTGGGGCGCTCCAAGCAGGCTTTCCCCGTTTCGAGCGGGGGCAAGGTTCGATGGTGTCTGGCTGGCGCAAGGTTGCGCTTCTCTTTCTGTGTGTCGCTTTTGCGGGTGCTTTCAGCGCATCCGCGGCGCATGCGCAAGGCGCGCTCTGGCGCATCACAAAGGAGCGCTGGGACGCATCGGACGAAAAGGCATGGCAGGAGTTTGTGGCAGCCCTCGGCGCGGCCGATTGCTGGACCTTTGATGAGTGTATCAAAAGCCCCGCCAATCCCTATCGCCACACCGATCCGAAAACGCGCTTCTATGTCGATTGCGCCGACATGCCTTATGTGCTGCGCGCCTATTTCGCGTGGAAGAACGGCCTGCCTTTCGCGTGGCAATCGGCCATGCGCTCGGCCGACGGGCCGGGCGGTGACATCCGCTATTCGACGCTCGGCAATATCACCGTCGCGCGAAGCGAAGTGCCGCGCACGGAAAAGGGCGTCCCCGCCATTCCGATCCTTCACACGCTGGTGAATGTCGTCTCCACCGCCATGTTCCGCCGCAACGCGATGGCGGATGATCCGGTGATGTTCTCCGATACCTATTCACCGCGCCTCGACCGGCAATCCATAGTGCCGGGCACCATCGCCTATGATGTGAATGGCCATGCCTCGCTTGTCTGGCGGGTGGAGCCGGGCGGACGTATCCTCATTTTCTCCTCGCACCCGGATCACTCCCTGAGCCGCACTCATCTCGGACGCGAGTTTCTGCGCACCGGGCCGGAGCTTGGCTCGATCTTCCAGAAGTTCCGTCCCATTGAAGTTGTCGGTGCAAGGCGCGCGAAGAATGGCGCGCTGGTGGGCGGCCGGATCGTCGCTGCATCCAATGACGAGATCCCGGATTTCTCGCTGGAGCAATACACAGGCAATCCTCCCGGCGACCCGCACCGCTGGCGCATGGCCACATGGGTCCATGAAGGAGAACAGCTCGACTTCTACACTTATCTCCGCACGCGCCTTTCGGCGGGCGAGCTTGCCTATCGCCCGGTCGAGGAACTGCGCGCGATGATGCAGTCCATCTGCTTTGATATCCGCTCACGCAAACAGGCGATCGAAATCTCCACCGCGCGCGGCATCCAGAATATGAGCCCGCCTCCGCGCCTGCCGGACAATATTTACGGCACGCATGGTGTTTGGGAACTTTACTCGACCCCGTCCCGCGATGCGCGCCTGAAAACGGCGTTCAAGGAGATGTATGATCTCACGGCGACCTTTCTCCAGATGGATGGCGAGAAAGCGCCACGCCTCGATTATGATGGGGATGATCTTGCAGGCGATCTTCTCACCGCCTGGCATGAGCAGAATGCAGCCTGCGACATTTCCTATGTGAACTCGGCGGGCAAGGTGGTGAAGCTCACCATCGAAGATGTCATGAACCGCCTCTACGACCTCTCTTTCGACCCTTATCACTGTATCGAGCGCCGCTGGGGGGCGAGGGGAGAGGAGCTTGCTACCTGCCGCGATGACGCGGTGAAAACCCGCTGGTATGAGGCGCAGCGCTTCCTTCGCAACCAGATCGACCGCACCTATGATGTCGATATGGGCTACACGCCGGAGGACCTCGAACGGGGCCCCTGGGGCCTCAGAACCGGGCGCGGCGTGGAGCAGGGGCCGGAGGTCAATGTCCGGGATATGCTGGAGCGGGCGGCCACAAGGCGCACCGCAAGCGGCGAGATTGCGAATCCGCCCGCGACCCCCTAAAACTTGAAGCCCGATTGTCACCTTTCCGGCGGGCCTGGAGCCGCGCCGCAGGCCGCTGCGCCTTCCGCTGCGGCGGTCTTTTTTTCAGGAACACCATGCGTCTTTCCAGCTATTTCCTGCCCACTTTGAAGGAAAACCCCGCGGAGGCTCAGATTGTCTCCCATCGCCTCATGCTGCGCGCCGGCATGATCCGCCAGACAGCGGCCGGCATTTATGCGTGGCTGCCGCTCGGCCTCGCCGTGCTGCGGAACATCGAAAAGGTGGTGCGTGAGGAGCAGGCGAAGGCAGGGGCCATCGAAGTGCTGATGCCGACGCTCCAGTCCGCCGATCTGTGGCGCCAGTCCGGTCGCTATGATGCCTATGGGCCCGAGATGCTGCGTATCAAGGACCGGCACGAGCGCGACATGCTCTACGGCCCCACTAATGAGGAGATGATCACCGACATCTTCAAGGGGGCGGTGAAGTCCTATCGCGACCTGCCGCGCAACCTCTATCACATCCAGTGGAAGTTCCGCGACGAGATCCGCCCGCGCTTCGGCGTCATGCGCGGCCGCGAATTTCTGATGAAGGACGGCTATTCCTTCGATCTCGATGTGGAAGGCGCACGTCAGGCCTATCGCAAGATGTTTGTTGCCTATCTGCGCACCTTCGCCCGGCTCGGCCTCCGCGCTATCCCGATGGCTGCCGACACCGGCCCTATTGGCGGCGATATGAGCCACGAGTTCATCATTCTTGCGGAAACGGGAGAGAGTGCGGTCTTCTGTCACCGCGATCTCGTGGACATGCCTGTCCCCGGCGATGACATCGACTACAATGGCGACCTTGAGCCGATCATCCGTGCACGTACCGATCTTTATGCGGCGACGGATGAGAAGCATGACGAGGCGAAGTTCGAGGCGGAGGTTCCTGCCGACAAGCGCCTCTCCGCACGCGGCATCGAAGTCGGTCATATCTTCTTCTTCGGTACAAAATATTCTGCCGCAATGGGCTGCGTCGTCGCCGGGCCGGACGGCAAGGAAACCCCGCTTCAGATGGGCTCCTATGGCATCGGCGTTTCCCGCCTTGCCGGTGCGATCATCGAGGCGAGCCATGATGAGGCAGGTATCATCTGGCCGGATTCCGTTGCGCCATTCCGCGTCGGCCTTATTAACCTGAAGAGCGGTGACGCGGAGACGGATGCCGCCTGCGCCACCCTTTACGAGAAACTTCAGGCTGCGGGCATTGATGTGCTCTATGACGACACGGATGAGCGCGCGGGCGCCAAGTTCTCGA
Source organism: Parvibaculum sp. (assembly GCF_049672805.1). GTDB lineage: Bacteria > Pseudomonadota > Alphaproteobacteria > Parvibaculales > Parvibaculaceae > Parvibaculum. The sequence goes on along the minus strand of NZ_JBATWS010000198.1, from coordinate 2,969 downwards.
ACATGGACCTGATCGGCCTGCCGTGGCAGCTTGTCGTCGGTCCGCGCGGGCTCAAGGCCGGTACGGTGGAATTGAAGCGCCGCGCAACCGGCGAACGGGAAGAGCTATCGCCGGAAGCAGCGCTTGCGAAAATCGCAGGCTGATGCGCTCACGGGCGGAACAGGACGGGATATGACGGACGCTGCACAGCCCATTGCGAGAACCCGTGGCCGGAGCCGTGCTTTCGGTGCCTTTGAGTGGCTTCTCGCGATGCGCTATCTGCGGTCACGCCGCCGCGAGGGCATCGTCTCCGTCATCGCGATCATCTCCTTTCTCGGCATCATGCTGGGCGTGGCCACGCTCATCATCGTCATGTCGGTGATGAACGGTTTTCGCACCGAGCTTCTCTCGCGCATTCTCGGCCTGAACGGCCATCTCTATGTGCAGGGCATCGGTGTGAACATCACCGACTATGATGCGCTTGCAGAAAGTGTGGTTGCCGTACCGGGCGTCACTGCCGCCATTCCGCTGGTCGATGGTCAGGTCATGGTACAGAGCGCGCGCAACGCGGGCGGCGCATTGGTGCGCGGCATGCGCGAGGCCGATCTCAAATCCATGCCCATCATCGCGGACAATATCGTGATGGGTACACTGGACGGGCTGGAAGAGGGCGGCGTCGCCGTCGGTTCGCGGCTTGCGGAAAATCTGGGCCTTCTCGTCGGCGACAACATCACGCTTCTTTCCCCGCGCGGCGCGATTACGCCATTTGGCACCGCGCCGAAGGTGGGCGCCTTTCCCATCCGCGCCATCTTCGAAATCGGCATGTCGGAATATGATGCGAGTTTTGTTTTCATGCCGCTTGATGAAGCGCGCGCCTTCTTCCGTACGAATGAAGGGGTAAGTTCGCTCGAAATTCGCGTGGCAAACCCGGATCGCGTGAATGATTTCGTGGGGCCAATTGCCACGGCGGCAGGCCCGTGCTGCGCCGTCACCACCTGGCAGCAGCGCAACGAGAGTTTCTTCTCCGCCCTTCAGGTGGAGCGGAACGTGATGTTCCTCATCCTCACGCTTATCCTGATCGTCGCCTCGCTCAACATCATCTCTGGCCTTGTCATGCTGGTGAAGGACAAGGGCAGGGACATCGCCGTATTGCGAACGATGGGCGCAACGCGCGGCGCCGTCATGCGAGCCTTCTTTATCTCCGGTGCATCCATCGGCGTTGCGGGCACGATTGCAGGTTTCCTGCTCGGCCTCGTCTTCTGCCTCAATATCGAAAATCTGCGGCAGTTCCTGTCGCGGCTTTCCGGCACGGAGCTTTTCTCGCCGGAAATCTATTTCCTGAGCCGCATGCCCGCCGAGGTGGATGCGAGCGAGGTCACGGCCGTGGTGCTGATGGCGCTGTTCCTGTCTTTCGCCGCGACGCTTTATCCCGCCTGGCGTGCCGCCTCGCTCGATCCGGTGGAGGCGCTGCGCTATGAATGATGCCCCTGTTCTCTGCCTTCGCGGTATCACCCGTACCTATAAACAGGGCGAGGAAGAGCTGCGCATCTTCGCAGGTGCCGATCTTGATATCTGGAAGGGTCAGATCGTCGCGCTGGTCGGACCGTCCGGCGCGGGCAAATCCTCGCTGCTCCATATTGCGGGCCTGCTGGAAGCGCCGAATGAAGGTGAGGTGTGGATAGGCGGGCGCGACTGCGTGGCGCTCAGCGATGCCAAGCGCACTGCCGTTCGCCGGAGCGAGATCGGTTTCGTCTATCAGTTCCACAATCTCCTGCCCGAGTTCTCGGCGGTGGAGAATGTCATTCTCCCGCAAATGATCGCCGGTGTGCCGCGCAGGCAGGCACGGGCCTTCGCCCTCGATCTGCTCACCCGCATGGGCCTTGCAGAGCGCGCAGAGCATCGCCCGGCGGAGCTTTCCGGGGGCGAACAGCAACGCGTCGCCATTGCCCGCGCGCTCGCCAACCGCCCCGGCATCCTTCTCGCAGATGAACCCACCGGCAATCTGGACCCCAAAACCTCACGCATGGTTTTCGGCGAGCTTCTGAACATCTGTCGCTCGCAGGGCGTGGCGGCCCTGATCGCAACCCACAATCTCGATCTCGCGAGCCATATGGATCGCGTGGTGCTCCTCCACGAAGGAAAGCTCCACGAAGGCACCGAACTCGCCGCTGCCTATCAGAGCCTTTGAACGGAGTCGTGGAACATGGCTTTTGCGCCCGATGAACGCGCGCTTGAGCTGCCCCCTGCTGGAAGGTTTATACTTCCCACCAAATCAGGAGGCGACCCATGACATTCCTCACCCGCCGTTCTCTTATCCTAGGATCGATCGTGGCCGTTTCATTGCTTCCGATGAAGCTGCCTGCTCACGCCGCACAGACCCTCGAAGTTTACAAGACGCCTTGGTGCGGCTGCTGCACTGCCTGGGCCGATCAGATGCGCGAGGCAGGCTTTCCGATCGCTGTTACTGTGGTTGAGGATATCGAGCCCCTTAAAGCGAAGGCGGGCGTGCCTGCCGATCTTGCTTCCTGCCACACTGCTTTCATCGAGGGCTATGTAGTGGAGGGCCATGTGCCTGCCAATGAAATCGCGAGGTTGTTGGAGGAAAGACCACGCGCCACAGGCCTTGCCGTAGCCGGTATGCCGATGGGATCTCCCGGTATGGAAGTGGATGGCCCTGCCGACGCTTTTGAGGTCATTCTTTTCTCCCCTGCGGGCCGCATGGTTTTTGCGCGTTACTGAAAATTAGATCGGAGCTCTTGACATGGGAACATATAGAGAACACTTTAGGTGGGAACATTTAGGGAACTTGGCTGGAGGGTTTGATATGCGCGCGATCTGGAACCGGGCATCCGAAGGCGAAACAGGCAACTGGCTGAAGGATGTCGCAGCGCTTTTCTCCCTCGGTGCTTTTCTCTGGGTGGCGCTGACATGGATATCCATCGCCGAGGTAATGGTCGGCTGACAGGTGTGAAAAGCAGGCAGGGTGGGGG
>NZ_JBATWS010000197.1:0-3312 GCF_049672805.1 Parvibaculum sp. | reverse complement strand
TGTCGCTCGGCGGCGTGCGCGACGAGGCCGAGATCCGTGGCCACAGGCGCACCTATATCGGCTCGATGCCCGGCAAGGTCATCCAGTCGATGAAGAAGGTGAAGCACACGAACCCGCTCTTCCTGCTCGACGAGATCGACAAGATGGGCTCGGATTTCCGTGGCGATCCGTCAGCGGCATTGCTTGAGGTGCTTGATCCCGAGCAGAACGACTCTTTCGCGGATCACTATCTCGAAGTCGATTACGACCTCTCCGACGTCATGTTCGTGACGACGGCGAACACGCTCAACATTCCCGAGCCGCTGCTGGACCGGATGGAGATCATCCGCATTGCCGGCTACACGGAAGACGAGAAGGTCGAAATCAGCCGCCGCCATCTGATCGACAAGGCGATCGAGGCGCATGGTCTGCGCAAGGGTGAGTGGTCCATTGATGATGAGGCGCTGCGCCACCTCATTCGCGTTTACACGCGTGAGGCAGGTGTCCGAAACCTTGAGCGGGAACTGAACAATCTCGCGCGCAAGGCGGTGAAGGAAATCCTCACCAACCCGGACAAGAAGTCGGTCGCTCTCACTATCGACAACATCGCCGATTATGCGGGCGTTCCGAAGTACCGCTATGGCGAGGCTGAAGGCGAAGACCAGGTCGGCATCGTGACGGGCCTCGCCTGGACGGAAGTCGGCGGCGAGTTGCTCACCATTGAAGGCGTCATGATGCCCGGCAAGGGCCGCATGACAGTCACGGGCAACCTGCGCGATGTGATGAAGGAGTCGATCTCGGCGGCCAATTCCTATGTCCGCTCGCGGGCGACCCGCTTCGGCATTGAGCCTCCGCTCTTCGACCGACGTGACATTCACGTTCACGTTCCCGAAGGGGCGACCCCGAAGGATGGTCCTTCGGCGGGCACGGCTATGACGACCGCCATCGTCTCGGTGATGACCGGCATCCCTGTCCGCAAGGATGTCGCCATGACTGGCGAGATGACGCTGCGCGGCCGCGTGCTGCCCATTGGCGGGTTGAAGGAAAAGCTCCTCGCGGCGCTGCGCGGTGGCATCAAGAAGGTGCTGATCCCGCAGGATAACGCCAAGGATCTGGCCGACATCCCGGACAATGTGAAGAACGCGCTGGAAATCGTGCCTGTGAACACTATCGATGAAGTGCTCAAGAATGCGCTGACCCGCATGCCTGAGCCGATTGAATGGGATGAAGAGGCATGGCTCGCGGAGCAGGCGGGGAAGAAGGCCCCGGACGCGCCTGAGCAGATTATGGCGCATTAAAACCGGCGCCGGATCGCATAAAAGCGGCAAACAACAAGCGGGAGCCTTCGGGCTCCCGTTTTTATTTCCGAAAATCTCGGATTTTCCGCAGAAATCCTGCGATTTTACTTTGACCCCCTTCTTGGGCGACGGGTAGAGTCCCGAGTCTTAGGGGAATGTTTGATTCCCGCCATCGCATCTGGAGAGGGGCCTCACCGTGAACAAGAATGACCTGATTGCAGAAGTGGCCGACCGGAGCGGTCTGTCGAAGGCCGATGCGACCAAGGCCGTCGATTATGTCTTCGATATCATCACGGAAACGCTGAAGAAGGGCGAGGAAGTCCGCCTCGTCGGTTTTGGCACGTTCAACGTTTCGAGCCGCGCAGCGACCGAGGGCCGCAATCCGCGCACTGGCGAGACAATCCAAATCCCGGCGTCGAAGCAGCCGAAGTTCAAGGCCGGCAAGGGGCTGAAGGACGCCGTGAACGGCTGATAGCCGGGTGGCGCGTCAGCGCCGCTGCATGATTTGACGGGGCCGGTCGCCGCTGGGCGTTCCGGCCTTTGTCTTTTGGGTAGCCCTGTGGGCCCCGAAGCGCGGGTCAGCCTGGCTCCTTCGCGCCGCCATGGCTGTCGGCCCCGTGCTCGTCTGCTGCGCGCGGATCAAGTTCTGTCGGCATGACCTGGCCCTGCGCCACGGGCACGGCCACGAAGTCTGCCCGCTGCTCCTCGGGAAGCGCGGGCGTGGTGGCGATCCGGAATATGGTGAAAGTCGCATAGACCAGATGCACGATCGCCGTGAAAACGAAGATCGACGACATGCCGAAGGCAGGCACGCTGAGTGAGGCTGCAGTCGGGCCGATGATCGACCCTACCGAATAGACAATCAGAAGCCCGCCCGAAATCGAGACAAAACTCTCGCTCTGGCCGTGATCGTTCATATGGGCGACTACGACCGAATAGAGGGTGAGGCCCGAAATACCGAAGAAAAAGCCCGCAGCGAGAAGGGCGGTCGTGCTGCCGCTGCTGCCAGCCAGAACCAGCGCCAGCTCGCCCAGCATCGCGCCGAGGCTGAGCGCGACGATGACGCGCCGCCGATCCATCCGGTCGGAGATACGGCCAATAGGCCATTGCGCCAGCGCGCCGCCGAGAATGCCGGCCGACATGAAAATGGCGACGCCGCCTGTATCCATGCCGCTCTCGCTCGCATAGAGCGGTGCAAGCGTCCAGAAAGGCGCATTCGCAAGGCCGACAGCGAAGGAACCGACCAGCCCCACGGGCGAAAGCCGGTAAAGCGCCCTGATGTCGATTCGCGTGCTCTGGATCGGCAGGGGCTGTACCGAGGTCGTCATCGCCACAGGCACGAGCGCCACCGAAGTGAGGATCGAGCAAATCGCAAAAAGCACGAAGCCCGCCGGATCAGCCGCATTGAGCAGGAACTGGCCGAGCGTCAGCGCGGAAAAGTTGACGATCAGATAAGCGGAAAAGAGCCTGCCGCGTGTCTCATTAGTGGAGCGTTCATTGAGCCAGCTCTCGATCACCATATAGAGCCCGGCAAAGCAGAAGCCCGTGAGCACGCGCATGCAGGACCAGAGAATCGGATCAGAGGACAGTGCGTGAATGAGAGGCGCTGCCGCTGCCATTCCGCAAAAGGTAGCAAAACTGCGGATATGGCCTGCTCGCCGCACGAGATAGGGCGTCGCCACGCAGCCGCACAGAAAGCCCGCGAAATAGACACTGCCGATAACGCCGATGGTGGAAGGAAGGAATCCCTCAATCCCTGCGCGAATCGGGATGAGTGTGCCCAGCATCCCGTTGCCAACAAGCAGGATGGCCGTCGCAAGCAGCAACGAAAAGACGGGTGCGAGAGTGCGGGACAATGAAACACCCGATCTGTGGTGGAGGGCAGGAGCGGCTCCCGCCAGTTTGCGGTTTTGCAGGCTCAATGCAATGGCCGGGTTTGGGTTCCGTTTGCATTGAAATGCTTCATCCGCTAGGAGTGACGCGCACTTGGCAGGGCGGTTAGCTCAGTTGGTAGAGCATCTCGTTTACACCGAGA
>NZ_JBATWS010000196.1:0-12626 GCF_049672805.1 Parvibaculum sp. | reverse complement strand
TCGCATGTTGGTTGCTGGTGCGCGCCGCTGTTCCGCCTGCTTCTTTTCGTGTGTCTTGCCGCGCTTCCTTCCGCGCATCCTTGCTCGTTTCCGGTCGTTCGAAGCGGGCGGCATGTGCGCCGAGCTGGTCCATCAACACACGGTTCGGCACGGATTTCGCTTCGCCCGGCTGCATGTCGCCGATCTGGAAGGGGCCGAAGGAGAGCCGGATCAGGCGGTTGACCTTGAGGCCCAGCGCACCGAGCACGCGCTTCACTTCGCGATTCTTGCCTTCCTTGAGGCCAAGCGTGAGCCACACATTCGCACCCTGCACCTTGTCAAGTGTCGCCTCGATGGGGCCGTAGCGCACGCCCTCAACCGTGATGCCGCCTTTGAGCTTGTCGAGATCGGCTTGTGTGACCGCGCCGAAAGCGCGCACGCGGTAGCGGCGTGTCCATCCCGTTGAGGGAAGTTCGAGAAGCCGCGCCAGCTCGCCATCATTGGTGAGAAGCAGCAGCCCTTCCGTATTGACATCGAGCCGACCGACAGAAACGACGCGCGGCATACCGGGCGGCAATTTCTCGAACACGGTGGGACGCCCTTCCGGGTCGCGCGCCGTGGTGACAAGGCCCGCCTCCTTGTAATAGCGCCAGAGGCGCGTCGGCTCCTGCGGGGGAAGCTCCCGGCCATCAACGATAATCTTTTCCGCTCCGGTGACGTTGAGCGCGGGGCTTGTAATCACCTGACCGTTCACGGTGACGCGCCCTTCCGTGATGAGGCGCTCGGCTTCGCGGCGCGAGCAAATACCCGCGCGCGCAATCACTTTCGCAATGCGGTCGCCTTCGGGGACGGGGGAGGTGGGGGCATCTGCTGGTGTCATGGCCCTCTCTTTATCAGGGGTGCCGCTGAACCGGAAGCTGATGCTTGCCAAGCCCCCGGCAGCGCGGCAGGGTCGCCTTTATGAGTAATGACCAGACAGACGAGAAAACCGGGCCGCAGCGCCCCATGGAGCTTGCCCTTGCGGAAGCCGCCGCGGCGGCTGCGCGTGGCGAAGTGCCTGTGGGGGCGGTTATCACCGGCCCGGACGGCAACATCATCGCGCGGGCGGGCAATCGCACGCTAGAGCTGAAAGACCCGACCGCCCATGCCGAAATCCTCGCCATCCGCGAGGCTTGCCGCATTTTGGGATCGGAACGGCTGATCGGCTGTGATCTCCATGTGACGCTGGAACCCTGTCCCATGTGTGCGGGGGCCATCTCGTTTGCGCGGCTCAGGCGGCTCTATTACGGCGCGGCCGATGAGAAGGGGGGCGGCGTCGATCACGGCCCCCGCATATTCGCGCAAGCCACCTGCCATCATCGACCGGATGTGTACGGGGGCATCAGTGAACGGCGCGCGGCGACGCTTTTGCGGGATTTTTTTGCAATGCGGCGTGATTGAGACGGCATTTTGCCGCGCGCGGCTTTGTGCGTGATTTGCAGCCGCCAACCCGCTAGAGTGCCTTCATTCGACATTGCGACGAGGGTTTCCGCCCTCGATCCAGAAGTCCAAGGGGAGAAGGATGAATTTCGACCATAACGAGAAAACAAAAGAACTGATCGCTCGTCTCGAGAAGTTCATGGATGAGTACATCTATCCGAACGAGCAGACCTATGCCGACCAGATGGAAGCTTTCCGCGCGGCGGGCAATCCGTGGCAGGTGCCGCAGATCCTCGAAGATCTGAAGCCGAAGGCCAAGGAAGCCGGCCTCTGGAATCTCTTCCTGCCGGACTCGGAGCGTGGCGGCGGTCTCACCAACCTCGAATATGCTTCGCTGTGCGAAATCATGGGTCGTGTTGGCTGGGCGTCCGAAGTGTTCAACTGCTCGGCACCCGACACCGGCAACATGGAAGTGATCGAGCGCTACGGCAATGAGCGTCAGAAGAAGGAATATCTGGAGCCGCTGCTCGAAGGCAAAATGCGATCCGCCTTCCTGATGACCGAGCCGGACGTTGCCTCTTCCGACGCAACCAACATCTCCACCCGCATCGAGCGTGATGGCAATGAGTATGTCATCAATGGCCGCAAGTGGTGGTCGTCGGGTGTTGGCGATCCGCGCTGCAAGATCGCGATTGTCATGGGCAAGACCGATCCGAAGGCTGACACCTATCGCCAGCAGTCGCAGATCCTCGTGCCGCTTGATGCGCCGGGCGTGAAGGTCGTTCGCATGCTTCCCGTGTTCGGCTATGACGATGCGCCGCATGGGCATGCCGAAGTGATCCTCGAAAATGTTCGCGTTCCGGCTGAGAACCTGCTTCTCGGTGAAGGCCGAGGCTTCGAGATCAGCCAGGGCCGTCTTGGGCCGGGCCGCATCCATCACTGCATGCGCACCATCGGCGTTGCAGAACGCGCGCTGGAAATCATGGTGAAGCGTCTGCTCACACGCGAAGCTTTCGGCAAGAAAATCGCTGATCACTCCGTCTGGGAAGAGCGCGTTGCGCGTGCCCGTATCGACATCGAAATGGCGCGCCTGCTCACGCTGAAGGCCGCCTATATGATGGATACGGTCGGCAACAAGGTCGCCCGCGCCGAGATCGCGATGATCAAGGTGGCGGCGCCGAATATTGCGCTCCGCATCATTGACGATGCGATTCAGGCGCATGGCGGCGGCGGCGTGACGACCGACTTCGGTCTCGCCCGCATGTATGCCGGTATGCGCACACTCCGCCTTGCGGACGGCCCGGACGAAGTCCATGCCCGCACCATCGCGAAGCTCGAATTCCGCAAGTACAAGGAACAGCTTCGCGCGGCGGCCGAGTAATCATGAACGACAAGCGCGTCATCCGTCGGCATGTGCCTGCGGTTGACTGAAGAATGATACGGCCGGTTCCGAAAGGGACCGGCCGTTTCCAATGCGATGATCGGGTGAGGAAGGACAGAGCAATGGGCATTCCGACGGGCATGAAAATGTATGATTCGCAGCTTTCGCCCTTCGCGGCGCGCTGCCGTCTCGCCATTTATGCGAAGGATCTCGAGGTCGAGCTTCTGCGTATGCCTGATCCCGCGCTCGAAGCGGAGTTCAATCGCCTCGCGCCCATGCGCAAGATACCCGTGCTTGTCGATGGCGAGACCATCGTGCCGGAATCGGCGGTGATCTGTGAATATCTCGAAGACCGCGGGTTTGGCCTCTCCCTTCGCCCGACTGATCCGGCTCATATCGCAAGGATGCGCGTCCTCTCCCGCATCGGTGATCTCTATGTGATGGAGCCGATGGGCGAGCTTTTCGGCCATATCAACCCCGGCTGCCGCGACCAGCAGCGCGTCGCGCTTGAACTGGCGGAACTCGCCAAGGCGATGGGTTGGCTCGAACAGTTCATCGAAGGGCCGGAATTTGCTCTGGGGGACAGCCTCACGCTTGCTGATTGCGAGCTTGTTCCCGTCCTCTTTTTCTTTGACGCTATCGGCCCGCTCTTTGGCGAGGCGCAACCCTTTACGGGTTTTCCTCGCTGCGAGGCCTATTACCGCACCGTGCAGAAGCAGCCCGCCGCCGCAAAAGTCGTTGCTGAGCTGGACGAGGCGCTGAAACGGATGATGGGAAGCTGAGAGATCACTTCGCTGCGCGTCTGGGCGCGGCTCTTTCAGCGACGCTTGAAGCGGCAGATTTCTCGTTCACCGCACAGGGAGGCACTTTGGGCAGGGTGATCGTTACCTTGGTGCCCTGACCAAGCTCACTCTCGATCATCATGGTGCCGCCGTGAAGTTCGGCAAGCGAGCGCACCAGCGCAAGGCCGAGGCCCGTACCTTCCTTTGCGAGCGCTGCATCCGTTGCGATCTGTTCGAAGGGCTGGCCAAGCCGGTCAATCTGATCGGCCGGAATACCGCGCCCCGTATCGGCAACGCTGAAGCGGATCTCATCTTCAGAGGCGATTACCTCCACCGTGATCACGCCTTCTGCGGGCGTGAACTTGACGGAGTTTGACAGCAGGTTGAGAAGGATCTGCTTCACCGCGCGCTCATCTGCAATGATCGCGCCGCCTGCCTCGCAGCTGATTTTCTTGATGAGCTGAATATTCTGCTCTTCGGCCCGTCCGCGCATCAGCCGCACACAGGCCTCGATCAGAGTGCCCGCATCAAGCTCTTCTGTATGAAGCTCATATTTTCCGGCCTCGATCTTCGACATGTCGAGAATGTCGCTGATGAGATCGAGAAGCAGCGCACCGCTTTCGTTGATGAGCTGCGCATATTCGGCGTAGCGCGGATGACCAATCTCGCCAAACATCTGCATCCGCAGGATTTCCGAAAAGCCGATAATGGCGTTGAGCGGCGTACGAAGCTCGTGGCTCATATTGGCAAGGAAGCGGGATTTCGTCCGGCTTGCGGCTTCCGCGCGTTCCCGTGCTTCGAGCAATTCCATCTCGTATCGCTTGCGCTCGCTGATATCGCGCGTGACACCGATAACTTCCTTGGTGCGCCTGCCCTCGCCATCCACCGCTCCTCGTAGGGTGGTCTCGAGCCAGATGTAATGCCCGTCGCGATGACGAAAGCGATAATCAACCTGCACCGGCTCACCGCGCAGCGTGCATTGGATGAAGGCATCGCGCGCGCGCGGAAAATCGGCCGGGTGGACATGCTCTTCGGAAATCGGCTTGCCGATAAACTCTTCGGGCGCGCGACCAAGAATGATTTCGGCGGCAGGAGAGATGAAGATCACACGCGCATTCGCATCGTAATGCGCAACGATGTCTGATGCCTGCTCGGTCATCAGGCGGTACTTCGCCTCGCTGGCTTTCAGCGCTTCTTCCGCCTCGATTTCCTCATGCACATCTTCTGCAAGACCGACCAGCGCGCCGATCTCGCTGAAAGCATCGGATTCGGCATAGGCATAGGTCTTGATGTAGCGATAGTCGCCCTGTCCGCAACGAAAGCGCGTGACGCAGTTGATCGGTTCATGCGTCTCGAAAGCGTCAAGGAAGCGGGAAAGGAGTTCATCGCGATCATCGGGATGAACGAGATGCTCATACCAGTCACCGCCCGCCGGGAGCTGATCTTCATTCAGTCCCAGAATGCGTGCCACGCCGCGCGACCATTGCGGCGCGGGTTCGCCCTTCACCCAGCGCCAGTGACCAAAACGTGCAAGCTGCTCTGCTTCGCGCAACTGGTACTCAAGCCGATATGTCTCGGTTATGTCTCGCGAGACGCAGAGAACACCGGCAATGTTGGAATCGTGAAAAAGGTTGCGCCCGCGCGCCTCGACGCGCCGCCAGCTTCCATCCTTGTGAGCAAGCCGCATCTGCTCCACGACTTCGGAACCGGGCTTCGCCACGCATTCCATAAAGCTTCGGGTTACGCGCTCAAGATCGTCAGGATGAATATATTTCTCGACGGGCTGGCCGATGATTTCTTCCGGCGGGGAGCCGAGTACCTTCGCACCAGCCGGGCTCTGATAGAGGATCACCGCATCGCGGTCGAGAATGGTGAGAATGTCACCCGCATTATCGACCAGTGCGCGATAGAACTCCGCACTTGGAACCCGGCAGAACGGCGCGTTGGCGGCTCCTGCCGCCTGACCATCCGGCCCCATTTCCTCGGGACGCTCCATCAGATTCCCCGTTTCCGGCATTGCGCCGACCCCTCACGAGACGAACATTCTTGTTCGGAATGGAGGGAGTTTAGGGGCTATCTGTTTAATGTTTCATTGAGGGGAGGGTGGAAATTAACCCCAACTTAACCTTGCCCTGAATGAAACCTGGATTAATCCGGTCGCTGAAGAATTTGCCACGCATTTTCCGCAAGGTTGCGGCACGCATCACCCAGCGTCATGGCGCGTTCCGAACTGGCATTGCCATCAAGCCCGCGCTTGTAAACGCCCTGGCTGATGGAGGCGAGGCGGAACATCGAGAAGGCGAGATAGAAGTTCCAGTTCGGAATGCCGTCGCGCCCTGCATGGCGGCAATATTCCGCAACGAACTCTTCTTCCGTCGGCACGCCCGGCGTCTTTTTCCGGTCAATCGCCGTCGCGCCGCCTGCAACGCCAAGAAGGTCATACATGCAGGTATAGGCCACATCCGCAAAGGGATGGCCGATGGTGCAAAGCTCCCAGTCCAGCACTGCGATCATGCGCGGCTCTGTCGGGTGGAACATCGTATTGCCGATACGGTAATCGCCATGTGCGATGCAGACAGAAGGCTCATCGGGAATATGGGCAGGCAGATAGGTGATGAGATCTTCCATCGCCTTGATGTCGGTCGTCTGCGCGCCACGATACTGCTTGATCCAGCGGCCAATCTGACGCTCGAAATAGTTTCCGGGACGACCGAAATCCCCAAGGCCGACTTTCTCGTAATCAACCAGGTGCAGCTTGGCGAGGTTCTCGGCGAGATTGGCATAGAGCGCGCGCCGCTCCGCTTCGGTTGATTCCGGTATCACCGAGTCACGGAAGACACGTCCCTCAAGATATTCCATCACATAGAAGGACGTGCCGATGATGCTGTCATCCTCGCACAGCGCATACATATGCGGTACGGGCACGCCAGTGCCCGCAAGCGCCTTCATCACGCGATATTCGCGATCAACCTGATGCGCGCTGGCGAGAAGCTGCCCGGGTGGCTTTTTGCGCATGACATAGCGCTTGCCGCCGCCGGGGCCGGAGGTGATGAGCAGAAAGGTCGGGTTCGACTGACCGCCTTCAAACTGACGAACCTCAAGCGATCCGCCATAGCCTTCCACGGCCTCGCGGCAATAAGCATCAAGACGGGCCACATCAAAGCGATGTGCTTCGCGAATGGGCGTGGTTTCCAGCGCGGCGGGTCCGGTTTCGGCCATGTCTTCCCTCTCTCCCCGAAGAGAATTTCTTGTTGGAGCGACACTTAGCACGGTGTCGCAGACCCGCAAAGACGGCGAAATCGGACGCAGCGTTCCCCTTGGCGTGACAGCGCGGGGAGGTCAGGCCGCGCTCGAACTTTCCTCAAAACCTTCCGATGTAATGCCGGAGACGCGGCGCTTGCGCGCATTGTGGATAAGCTCGCCGTGCTGGTCCTCATCATCGGGCCGCGAGGTCGCCATGCGCAGTACCTCCGCATAGCCGGACTTCGTTTCGATCCTGTCGCCATGCCCGTTGGCAATCAGGAAACGACGCAGCATCGGCAGATTGTAGCAGGGCACCCACATCATCAGATGGTGCTCCACATGATAGTTCACCCAATAGGGAGCGATGAGGGCACGCTCGACAATATTGGCCAGCGTGGTGCGCGCATGGCGGAAGGGATCGTCATTATCCGGCACCATGGCATGCTCAGCGATATTGCGGATGCGGGTGATCGCCTGATGCCAGGTGAGAAAGGGCACGAGCCAGAGAATGAAATAGAGATACCAGTGCCCGCTCGCCGCAAGCGCGCCAAAAATGGCGAGATTGGCAAACGTCGCGCGACCCAGCTTCTTCCAGTAGTTCGCAAGACGCTGCTGCAGCGGCCAGTCGGGTTTGCCGAGTGCGTTGAGGATCTGTGCCTTGCGCTGCTGATAGCCGGTCTGGCCGGTGATGTCGCGAAACATCTTCCGCTTGAAGCTCTTGCGCGTGATGGGAAAGGGCGCAGACAGAATGAGGTCCGGGTCTTCCTTCTGCTGCGTATGCATATGATGCTTGAGATGATAGCGCCGATAGGCGCCCGTCTCCGCCATCATCGGGTAGGCGCAGAGCCACTGGCTGAGAAAGGTGTTGAGCTTCTGGTTCTCTGTCAGCACGCCATGCGCCCCGTCATGCATCAGAATGGCAAGGCCAAGCTGCCGCGCGCCGATCACCATGACGGCGAGGATATAGGTGAGCGGATTTGGGAAGGCGACGAAAACGGCCATCGCCCCGAAGATTACGCCCCAGGCATGAAGAACAAGCCATGTGCCGCGCAGGTCAGAGCGTTTGCGCACAAGCGCGATCTGGCCGGGTGAGAGAACATCCTTTGCAAGCACACTCATGCCATCGTCCTCCGTTCATCAATATCATTCGCGCCTGCGGCATGCGCGATCCCCGCGCCGCGAAGGCAGAAATTCACGATCTCGCCGACAACGCGGCCGGTATCTCCGTCAAGCTCATGCGATTGCGGAGCGAGCGGGCCGACAAGGGCGGTTGGAATGGCGCCCGCAATGCAGGCCGCTGCAATCCGCACATCGACTTCCGGCAGCTCGCCGCTTTCAATTCCGTCTTCAAGGATGCGCGCAAAAATCTCGGCATGGGTGCGGCGGAAAAAGGCACGCTCTTCGGCAAGGTTCACATCCACCGGCTCGGCGAGCAGCGCATAGGCAAGGCGCCGCGCCCGCACCGCGCGCCCGGCAAAGGTGCGCAACACCTTCACAAGCCGCTCGCTCGCCGAACCATCGCCCGAGGCGATATCGGCAAGCACGCTCATCTCGCGGGAGGAAACCTCGCGGAAGAGTTCGCGGCAGAGCGCTTCCTTGGAAGAGAAATAGCGGTAGAGCGTACCCGTCGCGACACCGGCCTTCTTGCCCACTTCCGACATCTGCAATGCGGCAAAGCCGCCTTCGGCCACAAGGGCGCGTGCGGCATTCAGGATGCCGCGCCGCGTATCAGCAAGCCGTGCCGCCACCTTGTCTGTCTGCCGGTATGCCAAGAAGTGAACCTCCGTTCATTCTGAAGAAATGAACCATGGTTCAGGATGCCCGGTCAAGCACTAAGCTGAAGCCAGAGACGTCCCAGACACGACAAAGCCCCGGCCTTGAGCTTCAGGGAAGCTCAAAGAGCGGGGCTTCGGATCGTTTCGTCTCTAGTTAGTCGGCGGCCTGCAGAACCGGGGCGAATTCCTTGGCTTCGCGAGCCTCTGGAGCCTTTTCGCGGGCGACCGCGCCTTCGTCGTCATTGGCGGCATTATAGAGATGTGCCTGCCCGGCAAAGGCTTCAGTCGCGAGCGCTGCATAATGGATCCACTGCAGAAAAAACTTCTTCATCTGGACCTCCTTGTTAAAAAATATTGCGCTGCGGTAGTTGCGTTGCAGCATATGTAACATCGTAACGGCGCTATTCAAGCGGCGAGACCTGCGGCAAAACGACTTGCACGGAATGGGCAGGACTTCCCCCCGCGCTTGAGGCATAACCGCTGAAAATACGGGTGCCACGCCATGACCTCGCCTGATACGCCGTCGCTGGATGAAGACCCTGCGGGAGCGAATACGACCGCAGCGCTTTTCCGTCTGCATGATTTCCGCCTCTACGCCTCGGCGCGCTTCATCGGCACGCTCAGCATGCTCATCATGTCGGTGGCAGTGGGCTGGCAGGTCTATGACATAACGGAAAGCCCGCTTGCGCTCGGCTATGTCGGCCTTGCGCAATTCCTGCCCATGACGCTCTTCACGCTTCCGGCGGGTGACATCGCGGACCGCATTGACCGGCGCTATATCGTGGCGGCATCGGGACTGCTTGAAACGGTAGCCGCAGGCTGGCTCATCCTGCTGACGCTCACCCATACCGGCAATGTCACCTGGTTTTATGCGGCGCTCGCCCTGTTCGGCACGGCTCGCGCCATCATGGCGCCCGCATCGCGCTCCTTCGTACCGCTTCTTGTTTCGAAGGCGCAGATGCCGCGCGCCATTGCGGTGAGTTCTTCTACCTTCCAGATGGCCGTCATCATCGGGCCGGCCATTGGCGGTTTCCTCTATCTCTTCGGCCCGGTCATCGTCTATGCGACCTGCATGGCGCTCTTTGCTTCCGTGTCGGTTGCCTTTCTCGCAATCCGTACTCGCACGAAAGTGGAGCCTGCAAGCCCCGGCGTCGGTCCACTCTCTCGCGCCGTTGCCGGCATTCTCTATATGCGCCGCTCGCCCATCGTGCTTGGTGCGATCTCACTCGATCTTTTCGCCGTGCTGCTTGGCGGTGCGGTCGCTCTGCTGCCGATCTATGCGCGTGACATTCTCGATGTCGGCCCGGCAGGTCTCGGCCTCATGCGCTCGGCACCTGCTGTCGGTGCCATTGTGGTGAGCCTTCTTCTCGTCTGGCGACCGCTCGGGCGACGCTCCGGCCATATCATGTTTGCCTGTGTCGCTGTTTTCGGTCTGGCCACCATCATCTTCGGCCTCTCGACGAATTTCCTCCTCACGCTTGGCGCCCTCACCGTGATGGGCGCGTCGGATATGATCAGCGTCAATATCCGCTCCACGCTGATCCCGCTCGCAACGCCGCAGCAAATGCTCGGCCGCGTCACGGCGGTGGAGATGCTGTTCATCGGCGCGTCAAACGAGCTGGGTGATTTCCGCGCAGGCGTCTCCGCCGCGCTTTTCGGCACAGTGCCCGCCGTACTGATTGGCGGCGTCGGCACGCTGGGCGTGGTGGGTATCTGGATGTGGCTCTTCCCGGCGCTCCGCAAGGTGGACCGCCTGTCGGATGTGAAGCCCGTTACCTGATCAGAAAATCTGGCCCGCAATGATCGCGGCAAAGAGCACCAGCCCGAAATCCCGGTTGGAGCGGAAGAGGCGCAGGCATCGTGCAGGGTCGTTGATGTCGAGTGTCACGATCTGCCAGACGAGAAGTGCCGCGCCGAGAGCAAGCACCGGATAGAAGAAAGGCCCAAGCCCAGCCGCAGCCCCTGCCGCTGCAAAGGCGAGCGTGGCAAATCCATAAAAACCCCAGAGCCAGTGCTTCGTGGAAGCACCAAACTTGAGCGCCGTCGATTTCACACCGATCAGCGCGTCATCTTCCTTGTCCTGATGCGCATAGATCGTGTCATAGCCGATCGTCCAAGCCACCGCGCCGACATAGAGAAGCATGGGCGCGAGCGACAGCGAGCCATGTAGGGCAGCCCAGCCCATCAGCGCGCCCCAGTTGAAGGCAAGGCCAAGCACGAATTGCGGCCAATAGGTGATGCGCTTCATGAAGGGGTAGATCGCCACAAGAAGAAGCGATGAAAAACCAAGCGCAATCGCAAAGCCATTGAAGGAGAGAAGGACGCCAAGTCCGACGAGACATTGCAGGACGAGAAAGAAAAGCGCGCCTTTGAGCGTCACTACGCCGGAGGGAAGGGGGCGCAACCTTGTGCGCTCCACCGCTGCATCAATGTCGCGGTCCACAATGTCATTCCAGGTGCAGCCCGCCCCCCGCATCGCAACCGCGCCGATGAAAAAGAGGAGGAGCAATGCCACGGGTGGCCAGGTGCCCTGACTTGCAAGCGCAACGGACCACCAGCAGGGCAGCAGCAGCAGCCACCAGCCAATCGGCCGGTCGAGCCGCGCCAGCCGCGCATAAGGCCGCGCCCATGCAGGCGCGTGACTGTCCACCCAGTTCTCCGGCGGGGCATCCGCTATGCGGGCCTGATCCTGTGAGTCGCTCATGCAGAAGTTCTGCCCTTGATTCGATTTGGAGGCCAGCCCCGCTTCAGGGAACAATGGCGACGGGGTTGGCGGGCAGATGCCCCGCAAGAAGCGGCGGCAGATGCTGCACCAGCGAAGTGGGGAAGATCATTTCCCGCGTCGCCTGAAGCTCACCGAGAGACCACCACCTCATATCGTGGATGACCTGCCGCTCAAGCTCGGTCCAGCCATCCCTGCCTAAAGCCGTCCTGGCTGTCCTCGCAAGGATGAATGTCTCCTGCATCAGCCGGTTTTTGCCGCCAATGCAAAGCGTGTGCTCGGTTGTCCACACGGGCGGGCCGAGTGCCACATCCACAAGTCCTGTTTCCTCGGCAATCTCGCGCCTTGCCGCGCTGGCAATATCCTCGCCTGTGTCAATCTCGCCGCCAACCGTCACCCAATAGGGCCTGGCCAGCACCTTGCCCGAGGCGTCGCCCACATTCGGATCATGCATGCGGATGAGAAGCAGCCGGTCTTGCGAGTCCAGCAGGAGGATTCGAACGGTTTTTCGGGGCTGCATGGCGGGGCATATGGCTTTATGGCGGACGAAAAGAGGGGATACTCAGCCCATGAAGAATCGCAAAGACGACGACATTTCCGAGGATAGCCCCCGCTGCGCGAGCGGCAAGGCGCGCCTCTATGTGGAAGAAAGCCTTGGCGGGGGCATGCAGATCACGCTGGACAAGGACCAGTCCCACTATCTGGTGACGGTTCTCCGCATGGAAGAGGGCGCGCGCGTGCTCCTTTTCAACGGACGCGATGGCGAATGGGCCGCGCAGATCTCGGAGCCGCATCGGAAAGCCTGTGTGCTGGAACTGACCGGGCAGACGCGCCCGCAGGAGCCGCTTCCCGATATCTGGCTGCTCTTTGCGCCCGTGAAGCGCGCAAGGCTCGACTTCATCGCCCAGAAGGCAACCGAAATGGGGGTCGCCGTCATCCAGCCCGTGCTGACGGAGCGCACCATCGCCACGCGGCTGAAGGATGAGCGCCTTCAGGCAAATGCGGTGGAAGCAGCAGAGCAATGCGGCCTTGTCGCCGTGCCGGAAGTGCGCAGCGCGGAAAAACTCTCGGCGCTTGTCTCCCGCTGGGAAGAAATTGCGCCCGGCCGGCTCATTCTCTTCTGCGATGAGAATGAAGGACCGGGCGCCACGCGGGCGGCGCTGGAGCGTCTGGCTGCCGAGGGAAAGCGCGGCGCCCCGCTTGCTGTTCTCATCGGTCCCGAAGGCGGTTTCTCACCGCAGGAGCGCGCGGCTTTGCGTGCGCGGCAGGACACGCTCGCCCTCTCGCTCGGGCCCCGCATCATGCGGGCGGACACGGCCGCCATC
>NZ_JBATWS010000195.1:0-1506 GCF_049672805.1 Parvibaculum sp. | reverse complement strand
TTTCTCTTCTGCGTCTTGTAACGCCAGAAGGGGATGAGGCGGTGTTCGGCTATGTCGTCGCAGAAGAGCAGATGCCGGAGGTGATGCGCCGTCGCTTTGGTCTTTCGACACCCTTGCCGAAAGATGCGGTTGTTTTCATCGCGCCCGACCGCGAGGCGGCAAGCGACGAGCCGAAAATGTATCGCGAGACATTCGGCCTCACGCCTGCGGAAGCGCGCCTCGCCGCCAGCCTGAAGGATGGTTTGTCGCTGAAAGAGGCGGCGGAAAAACTGGGCCTCTCCGTCAATACAGTGCGTAATCAGGTCAAAAGCATTTTTGAGAAGCTCGGCGTCAATCGGCAGAGCGATCTGATCCGTCATTTGACGGAGCTTTCACGTCTCGCCTCCTATATTCAAGTGCCATCTCCGCCACCGGTCTCTCCACGCATATTGCCTTCTGTGCCGCGGAGCTTCATTGACATGCCGAAGGGGCGGCGGATCGCTTATCGCGAGTATGGCGACAGGAACGGGCAGCCGACACTGATGCTGCGCAGCTCGCTCGCAAGTTCGCTGATCCGTCCGCAGGAAGTGGAGGCAGTTGAAAAATACGGCATTCGGCTTGTCGTGGTTGAGCGGCCGGGATGCGGGCAATCCACGCCTGACCCCGATATGACCTATGCGAGTTTCGCCTGTGACATGGAAAGGCTAATGGATGCGCTGAACCTGAAGCGCGTTACGCTTACCGCGAACTCATCCAGCGTTCCGCTTGCCCTTTCGACGGCGCTGCGCCTTGGAGATCGCATCAAGCGCATTGCGCTAACGACCGCGCGTTTTGAGCCGCCCATGCCGCGCAAGGGGCGGCCGGGCATGGTGAATTATTTCTTCAGCCATCTGCGCCGTCATCCCTGGCTGCTTGATTCTACGCTTGCGATCTTGCGGGCAAAAATGTCCCGCCCGTTCATGCGGTCGCTTGTCTTTCACTTCTTCGAAAAGTCACCGGCGGATTTTGCCGTTCTGGAGCGGGACGCGGCGCTTGTGGAATATCTCATCGACGAGACGATGGATGCGATCGGCTGGAGTGTGGAAGGGCTTGTCCATGAATCGCAGCTCATGTTGCGGGAGACGCCGGCGGATTTCTCGGGCGTTTCTGTTCCCGTGAGCCTGTGGCATGGCGAGGCGGATGGCATCATTCCGCTCGCAGAAATGCGCGAGCAGCTTCTCCGAACGAAGCTCAGGGTTAATGAAGTTCGCACCTTCCCCGGCCTTGGGCACCTCTTCATGACGCATGTGCGCGATGAGTTTTTCGAGGCGCTGCTTGATTAATCATCGGTGATCCCGTTCTTTCTGACGGGATTGGTCCATTTGCACTATTCTGTGCTTTCACGCGCGCCGCTACGACTCTCTGATGATCCGGACATGGGGTGCCGGATACGAATTCAGAGGGCTGATCATGAAAATCAAATCCGCTTATGTGGCGGTTGCCGCTGCCTTTCTTCTGGCAGGGTGCGAGACCACGGGCATGGATAGT
>NZ_JBATWS010000194.1:0-3366 GCF_049672805.1 Parvibaculum sp. | reverse complement strand
TCTGGCGGCGGATCACCTTGTCCAGCGTGCGCGAGTTGCCGGTGATGTTGATGCGCTCAACATAGACACGCGGTCCTTCGGTGATCTGGAAGGTAAGGTCAATCACCCGCTCGTCGCTGCGGCGGCGGATACGGGGCCGCACTTCGGCAAACGCATAACCGGCAGAACCGGCGGCGAAGGTCAGTCCGTCAATGGTCTTGTCGATGAGGCTCGCATTGTAGGTGTCGCCCGTCTGCGGAACGAGCAATTCCCGGAGCGCTTCAATGTCCAGCTTGTCGAGTTCCGTGGTGACATCCACCTTGCCGAACTCGTAAATCTCGCCCTCATCCACCGTGAAGGTGATGTGGAAGGCAGAATCGTCACGCTTGAGATCCGCGACAGCCGAGATGACGCGGAAGTCCGCATAGCCGCGCTCAAGATAGAAGCGGCGCAGCAGTTCACGGTCATAGGTCAGGCGGTCGGGGTCATAGCTGTCGGATGAGGACAGGAACTTCCACCATGCAGATTCACTGGTGGAGACCACATCGCGCAGCTTGCTGTCGCTGAATACCTTGTTGCCGATGAAGTCGATGGAGGAGATCTTGGTCTTCTCGCCTTCCACGATCTCGAAAACGAGGTCCACGCGGTTCTGCGGAAGCTGGATGATCTTGGGATCAACCGTGGCCGAGAAGCGCCCGCCACGACGATAAAGCTCGATCATCCGGGTGACGTCGCTTTGCACCTTGGCGCGCGTATACACAACGCGCGGCTGAAGCTGCACTTCGTTCTTGAGGTCTTCGTCGCTGATCGCGCTGTTACCCTCAAAGGCAACGCGGTTGATGATCGGGTTTTCAACCACCGAGACGATCAGGCGCGAACCATCAAGGCTCATCGAAATGTCTGCGAAAAGGCCCGTCGCAAAGAGCTGCTTGATCGACTGATCCGCGAGCTGCGGGTCATAGGGCGAGCCGACCGACAGTTCCATATCGGAGCGGATCGTGCCGTCTTCGATGCGCTGATTGCCACGGATGTCGATCTCGGAAATGTTGACCGTCTGCGCGTAAGCAGTTCCGCCCCCGCCCGGCAGAGCGGTTACGACAAAGGGTGCCAGAAGAAGCGCCGTGCCCAGCACGGCTGTGCGCGTCATTCCGGTCAAGCAATCGGCCAGTCGCCCCATTCTTTCCCCTAACCTGTCACCTTTCGCCGTTCCGCAACCCGTGCGCGTGATCCGGCGAGCGCCACTTTATGGCTGTCAGCTAAACAATCCACCCAGGAACGAAAATACCTGCAAACGCGAAAGATCGTTCCACGTCGCGAATACCATCAAAGTCATCACCAGCGCGAGGCCAATCTTGAACCCGAACTCCTGCGCCTGCTCCCCCAGGGGACGCCCGCGCACGGCCTCAACCGCATAATATAGAAGGTGCCCACCATCAAGCATCGGCACCGGGAAGAGATTGAGCAGGCCGATGCTGACGGAAAGGAGCGCCGTCAGCGTCATCAGCGCCACGAAACCGAAGGTCGCGACCTGCCCGGAGGTCTGTGCAATGCCGATCACGCCCCGAAGCTGGTCCGCATCCTCGCGCCCGGTAAACATCCCGCCTATATAGTCAAAGGTGCGCTCGATGATGAACGCCGTCTCCTTGATGCCAAGCCAGACGCCTTCAACGATGTTGCTCTTGACGACTTCCGAGTTGCCGCCCTGCTGAATGCCGAGCTGCTGAACCCGGTGGACATTGCCGAAGCTGTCCGTGACTTCCTGAATACGGGGCGTGGCGCGCAGCGTCACCGTTTCGCCGCCCCGCTCAATCGAGAAAATCATCTCGCCCGTACTTGTCGTCACGACGCGGCGAATATCCTCAAAGCTCTCGACAGGTTCGCCGTCAATCGCGAGCACCCGGTCACCAGGGTTAAAGCCTGCGGCAGCGGCGGGACTTCCCTCGATCACCGCTTCAATGAGCGGCGTGCCGACGGTGCGGCCCACAAAGGTGAAGACACAGGCGAAGATGACAACGGCGAGAATGAAATTGGCAACAGGCCCTGCTGCCACAACAGCCGCGCGCTGATAGAGCGGCTTGAAATGGAAGAGATGCGCCTTCTCCTCATCCGGTACGGCGCGGAGCTTTTCACGGTCTGGAATGCTCGCGGCATTTTCATCGCCCGCGAATTTCACATAGCCGCCAAGCGGTATCCAGCTCACCTTCCAGCGCGTGCCATGTCTGTCGTTCCAGCCGAAGATCTCGCGGCCAAAACCGATGGAGAAGGTATCCACCTTCACGCCAAACCAGCGGGCCACGGAGAAATGGCCAAGCTCATGGAAAAACACCACGACGGTCAGCACAAAGAGAAAGGGAATGAGATAGCTCCAGAGCGACTCTCCAAAGCCTCCAATCCCGAGAAACAGTTCCGTCACGCTCAGTTATCCCACTCCAGAGCGGCCCGTCTGCCCCGTTCGGGCAGGTTCGCCGTTCCCCCATAGACCCGCTAGCCTCACAGCTTCTTGATTCCTCGGAGGCTTTTACCGGACAAGCCTACGTCACCGGCTTTTTTTTTGCACCCACTCACGCGCAAGAATCCGTGAGTTTCGGTCGATTTCGTAAACGGCCTCCAGAGCGGCGGGCACACCGTAATCCCCCCCAACGTGCTCCTGCACATCCTCGACCAGCCGGGCAATATCGAGGAAGCCGATTTCGCCCGCGAGGAAAGCCGCGACGGCCACTTCATTTGCCGCGTTAAGCACGGTCGGCGCGGCACCGCCTGCCTGCAGCGCGTTGCGGGCGAGCTTCAGGGCCGGAAACCGTTCCAGATCAGGCTCTTCGAAGGTGAGGCGGCCAATTTGGGCGAGGTTGAGCCTGGGCGACGGAGTCGCCATCCGCTCGGGCCAGGCCAGCGCATAGGAAATCGGTGTGCGCATATCGGGGCTGCCGAGCTGCGCCAGCACCGAGCCATCCACATAGGCGACCATGCTGTGGATGATGGATTCCGGGTGGATCACGACATCAAGCCGATCTTCACCAACCGGAAAAAGATAATGCGCTTCAATGAGTTCCAGCCCCTTGTTCATCAAGGTTGCTGAATCGACCGAAATCTTCGCGCCCATGTCCCATTTGGGGTGCGCCACCGCCTGGGCGGGAGTGGCGGCTTCCATCTCCGCCATGCTCCATGTACGGAAAGGGCCGCCGGAGGCGGTGAGCACGATCTTGTCCACCGTCTCGAGATGCTCTGTCTCAAGCACCTGAAAGATGGCGTTGTGCTCGGAGTCCACCGGCAGCAGGGTCGAGCCGGATTTGCCGACCTCAGCCAGAAAGAGCGGTCCCGCCGAGACGAGACATTCCTTGTTGGCGAGCGCCACGCAGGCCCCCCGCCGCACGGCGGAAAGTGTGGGCG
>NZ_JBATWS010000193.1:0-2051 GCF_049672805.1 Parvibaculum sp. | reverse complement strand
GACCCATATGAGAATGGCGCCTCCCTTTCGGAAGGCGCCATTTTCAGGAATATTTGGGCGATATTGGCCCCATCGGTGGGTCGCCAGCCTATTTCATCGTCGGAATGACGAAGGAAGAACCTTCCTTCACGCCGCCTGTGGGCCAGCGGGAAGTCACCGTCTTGATCCGCGTCCAGAACTTCACGCCTTCCGGCCCGTGCTGGTTCGTGTCGCCAAAGGCAGACCGCTTCCAGCCGCCAAATGTGTGATAGGCAAGCGGCACCGGCAGCGGCACGTTGATGCCGACCATGCCGACCTGCACCCGCGAGGCGAAGGTGCGCGCCGCATCGCCATCCCGCGTGAAGATTGCAACGCCATTGCCATATTGGTGATTGGTCGGCAGCGACACCGCGTCATCAAAGCTCTTTGAACGGACGATCTGGAGCACCGGACCGAAGATTTCGTCGTTATAGCTCTTCATCTCCGGCGTCACATGATCGAAGAGAGAACCGCCAAGGAAGAAGCCGTTTTCATAGCCCTGAAGCTTGAAGTCGCGGCCATCAACGAGAAGCTTCGCGCCTTCCTTCACACCGAGATCGATATAGGACTTCACCTTTTCGAGATGCGCCTTGCTGATGAGCGGGCCGTAATCGCTGTCGGGTTCGGTTGAGAGACCGACCTTGAGCGACTGCACGCGCGGCACGAGCTTTTCGATAAGACGGTCCGCCGTTTCCTCACCCACGGGCACGGCAACCGAAATCGCCATGCAGCGCTCGCCCGCCGAGCCATAGCCTGCGCCGATGAGATCATTCACGACCTGATCCATGTCGGCATCCGGCATGATGATCGCATGGTTCTTCGCACCACCCATCGCCTGCACACGCTTTCCATGTGCGGCAGCCGTGGAATAGACGTAATGGGCAATGTCAGACGAGCCGACAAAGCTCACCGCCGGAATGGCCGGATGTGTGAGGATCGCATCCACCGCTTCCTTGTCGCCATTGACGACATTGAGCACACCGGCAGGTGCGCCTGCCTCCATCATCAGTTCCGCAAGACGGAGCGGCACGGAGGGGTCTTTCTCGGAAGGCTTGCAGATGAAGGTGTTGCCGCAGGCAATCGCCACGCCGAACATCCACATCGGAATCATGGCCGGGAAGTTGAACGGCGTGATGCCCGCCACAACGCCGAGCGGCTGACGCATCGAATACATGTCAATGCCGGGGCCGGCGCCTTCCGTGAACTCGCCCTTCATGAGATGCGGGATGCCGCAGGCGAACTCGATCACTTCAAGACCACGCTGAATGTCGCCGCGTGAATCTGCGAGCACCTTTCCGTGCTCGGAGGAGAGCATATGGGCAAGCTCATCCATATTCGCTTCGACGAGGCGCTTGAATTCGAACATCACGCGAGCGCGGCGCTGCGGATTGGTGGCCGCCCAGTCCGGGAAGGCGGCAGCGGCCGCCTCGACGGCGCTGTTCAGCTCTGCCGCCGTTGCGAGCGGGGTGCGCGCAGTCACCTCACCTGTATTCGGATTGGTGACATCCAGAAACCGGCCGCTCTTGCCGGTCACATGGGCGCCGCCGATGAAATGCGTGAGTTCCTTTGCCATATCCTGCCCGCGCGGCGCTTGCGCTTCGCGCGTCTCCCTTGGATGTATGATTTTACAACCCTGTTTAGCGCGCTCCTCAACCGGCCAGCAAGGGCCGCTGCCGCAGGCTCACGTCCGAAATGCGCATTTCGGCGTCGTTTCGGCTCCGTTTCAGACCTGCCGCGGCGTAAACCACATGAAAAAGAATTGCCGAGTGTGGCCCTTTCACTGTGGTATTTTTCCCCAAATCATCCCTAACATCGCATTCGGGCGCCCGCCTGAACCGTGGGAGCGTGAAGCGGGGGGTCCTGGATCGGGCTGCGGGGGGTGCCTGCAGCCGGGGTGAAACACTGGGCGAAAACGCCAAGAGGAAAAGACCATGTCCAACTTCATGAAAACCGCCATCGTCATCATCCTGCTCGCTGTGGTGGCAGTATTCGCCTACCAGCAGCTCGGCAATGATGACCAGACGGTGCAAGAC
>NZ_JBATWS010000192.1:0-11224 GCF_049672805.1 Parvibaculum sp. | reverse complement strand
CTTCTGAACACCGCAGCGGAACATATGAGGGCTTCGCCAAACGCTCTGGGTTGAAGCGATTGGTTTTCATGGAGCGGCACGAAGAAATCGAAAGCGCGATAGCGCGGGAAACGCGTATCAAGAAATGGCCACGCGCGTGGAAAGTGCGGCTCATCCATGCGGTCAATCCCGGGTGGGATGACCTCTGTGAGACGCTGAATTTCTGACAAGATAAGAAAGTCGTGGATGGCCCGGACAAGCCGGGCCATGACGTGCAACAAAACCATCAAGCCGGAATAATCCGCTCCACCGCCCGCGCCTTCAGTGCGAGTTTGCCTTCAGCGTTAGTGAAGGTTGCTTCCACATAGGCTTGCGTCTTTGACACATTCACCACATGCCCTTCGCATGCGAGGATCCCGCTCGTTACGGGGCGGAAGAAATGCATCTGCAAATCCGAGGTCGTGAAGTTCTGATCATCCTTCAGCAGCGTCATCAGCGCGAAGGAGCAGGTCTGGTCGGCAAGCGTTGCGAGATAGCCGCCAAAGACCGCAACGGGGTTCATATAGGCGGGATCGACCGGCCAGTCGTAGCGGATGCGGCCCGGCTCCAGCACGGTCAGCTTTCCGGCATAGAGATTGAGCGCAGTCACATGGGGCGGCGCCTTTTCCATCTCGCCCGCCTCGATGCGCTTCAGGATATTTCCCCAGCTTGGCATTATCTCTCCGTCTTTTCGCTTATTGCCGCTGCATCGGCGAGCATGTCGCCAAGGCCGATCAGTTCATTATAGCGCTGGAAGGTGACGCGCGGCTCGCTCGCGGACAAGCCCTCGCCCTTCATCAACGTGTCATAGACGACTTGAAGCCGCTCGGTCACAGCCAGCAAAGCCGATACCGGAAACAGCGCGATCTTGAAGCCAAGTTCTTCCAGCGCCTTCGCGCCGAGATAGGGCGTCTTGCCATCCTCGACAATATTGGCGACAAGCGGCACGCCCTTGAATGTGTCTGCCACTTTCCGCATTTCCGCTTCATCGCGCGGTGCTTCGATGAAAAGAATGTCGGCGCCCGCGCGCAGGAAAGCCTCACCCCGGCGCAGCGCTTCATCGAGATCATGCGTTGCCCGCGCATCGGTGCGCGCCATGATCTTGAAAGCAGCACTCGTTCGGGCTTCAGCAGCCGCGCGGATTTTCGCGGCCGCTTCCTCAAGCGCGATGACTTCCTTGCCTTCCATATGGCCGCAGCGTTTCGGAAAGACCTGATCTTCGATCTGGATGCAGGCAGCACCCGCCTGTTCATAGGCGCGGGTGAGGCGCGCCGCATTGAGCGGGCCGCCATGGCCATTATCGCCATCTGCAATGAGAGGCACGGGCGCAGCAGACGCCGCGATGACGCGCACGCGCTCTGCCATTTCCGCCGCGCTCACAAGGCCGATATCCGGCAGGCCGAAGCCCGCGCCCGACACGCCAAAACCCGTCATGTAAACCACGGATGCGCCTGCCTGCACCGCAAGCCTTGCCGAGAGCGCATCATAAGCGCCGGGCGCGACGATGATGCCGGGGCTGGCGAGAAGGTCATCAAAGGTTGTCATGCGCGTTTCTTTCTTTCCTGCTTCGCGGGCTTCGCAACCGGCGCTTCACCCCAATCCGCGCCCAATATGCGGGCAAGTTCATCCACCGCGCGGGCACCGAGCCGTTCGGCCAGTACGCCCTCCAGCGTCGTTACAATGTCGAGCGCTTCGCGGCGCATCGGCGCGCCTTCCGGCGCAAAGTGCACCAGCTTGCAGCGCGCATCCTCCGGATCACGCTCCAGATAGACAAGCCCCTTCGCTTCCAGCTCGCGCAGCGCCGTATTGACCGATTGCCGCGTCACACCCAGCAGCCGCGCAAGCTCGATCGGGCGGCGCACCCCTGCATGGACATAGACCATGCACATGGATTCAAGCCGCCTCACCCCGCCATGACCCCGCGCATCAAGACTCTTTTGCAGCGCACCATCAAACCAGATGAAACGATTGAGAAGCTGCGCCATGAGCAGGCCGGGGGTGCGGGACATGGTGTCGTGTTTCGCTTGTGTCATTTGTCAGTTTTTCTTACATTTTTCCCTATCATGCAAATGGGAGGGGAAAATGGGAGGATTGGCATGCCGAGACTGAGGCAGGTATCGAAGGCGGACGCGGACCCTTTCGCGCAGCAACTCTACAAGGTGCTGTTCGGGGATCGCGACCCTGTAAAGGAGCCGGGCACGGCCACCGGCACGCCGGGTAACTGGTGGACCGTTTTCGCGCTGGTGCCGGATGCCTTCCGCCACACGACAGAAGGATTCCAATTCTATCGCAGCAAGAACCGCAAGCTGGACCCGAAACTGCGCGAGCTTGGGCAGATCCGCGCCGGTTTCGCGCGCGGTTCGCAATTCGTCTTCTCGCAGCATTGCAAAGCCTCGCGCGATGTCGGCCTCACGGAAGAGCAGATCCAGGCCATTCCGCATTGGCCGATTGCGAATTGCTACAGCCCCATCGAGCGCGCGCTTCTTGCCTATACGGATTGCCTTGTGCTGCAGGGTGGGCGCGTGCCCGAGGCAATTTTTGACGAGATGAAGAAATATCTCTCGGACGAAGAAATCCTCGAATTCACCTACATCACCACAACCTATGAAATGCACGCCACCATGTCGCGGGCGCTTCGGCTTGAATATGATGATGTGGATGAGCGCGTGGTGGAAATCGCAGCACCCGACAACAGTTCCAACGATGTCATGAGCATGGTTGACGAGCAGGGGAAGGAATAGAGAGATGGGCTATCATCATCTGGCGCTTGCCGCACGCGACATGCAGGCGATCCATAATTTCTATGAAGGCATTCTCGGCTTTCAGCTTGTGAAGGTCGAGATCGGCCCCGCGCCGGAAGGCGGCTGGGCAAAACACTTCTTCTACCGGATGGAAGATGATTCAAAATTCATCGCCTTCTGGGAAATGCACGATATTCCGGGAACGGATGGTTTTGAAACCAATCTGTCGAAGGCAGCCGGTGTGCCTGACCATATCAACCACATTTCCTTTGATGTGAAGGACCGTGCCGAGCTTGAGCAGCGCCGCCAGCAATGGCTCGATGCGGGGCTTGATGTGCTGGAGGTCGATCACAACTGGTGCCATTCGATCTATACGAAAGACCCGAATGACAATGTGGTGGAGTTCTGTCTCACCACGGGAAGTTTCACCGCTGAAGACCGCGAAACCGCGCTTGCGGCGCTGACCGCGGAGAAGCCTTCCTTCTCCAAGCCGCCTGCTTCCATGCAGGTTCACAAGGCAAAGGCCGCCTGACTATAATGATGGCGGCGGTGGCGGAGTGGCTCGGTGCCTGGTATCTGCAGATCAAGTTTCTGCATGTGATCCTTGTCGGCATATGGGCCTTCTCCACCGCCGTCGCCTATCAGAACTATGTGATCCCTGCGTTCCGCCGCGCGCTGGCCCGCCCCGATGATGCGGAGGCCGTTGCACATCGCAACCGAATGATCGAGGCGTTCGACAAGGGCGTGGTGCTGGAACACATCGCCTTTCCGGGATTGCTGCTCACCGGCCTTGCCCTTCTATGGGCAGGTGGCTGGTCGCCGGCCGAGACATGGTGGCTTGCCGCCAAGCTCACCCTTGTCGTGCTGATCTTCATTCCGATGGAGATTGTCGATTACCGCATCTCGCATTTTTCCAAGCCAAAACGGCAGATGCGGCTTGAGGGCGAGACAGAGCAGCTTGAGGCCGCCATCGCCTTTCACTGGAAATTTCTGCGGGTCAGCACTTTCTTCGTGGTGACGGCAATACCGGCTGCGATCTACCTTGCCATTGTCAAACCGGGCTGAGACACGCTCAGAAACTTGGCGGAGTGCAGGCCGAAACGACGATGCAGTCGATCGTGCCCGGATTGTGGAAGCGGTGGGGCAGCCGCGAATCAAAATAATAGGCATCCCCCGGCATGAGACGGCGAACCTCTCCGCCTACCGTGAGCTGCAACATGCCCGATATGACGATGCCACATTCCTCGCCCGCATGGGACAGCATCTCCTCGCCCGTATCGGCGCCGGGCGCATAGCGTTCATGCATCATCTGGATCGCGCGGTCGCGCATGTCGCGTCCAACCAGCCGGAAGGAGATGTCGCCGCCTGCAATCTCGCGCAGTTCATCGCTCTTGTAGAAAACCTTGGCGCGAGGCTGAAGATCAAGCGTCAGGAAATCGGCGAGCGAGATCGGAAAGCCGCCCAGCACCTTTTTCAACGAGCCGATGGACGGGCTGATGCGGTTCTGTTCGATGAGAGAAATGGTGCCATTCGTCACGCTGGCGCGCTTGGCAAGCTCTCGTTGTGACAGCCCGTACATGCGGCGCAGCTCGCGCAGCCGCGCACCGATATCCTGCCCCTCCATCTCGGTAGCAGCGAGGTCGGGATCGGCTGTGGAGCCGTGCGCGCGCCTGAAATCGCCTGTCATACGTTTAGGATATTAAACAGCTCTCCCAGAGTCACGCAGGACAATGCTTGCTTTCCGGGCGAAGCGGACTTTCAATCGCGGAAAATCCTCAACGGGAGACTCCGAGATGAGCGCCGAAACCACCCCCAATGATCTTGAATCCTTCTGGCTGCCCTTTACGCCGAACCGCCAGTTCAAGCGCGAGCCGCGCCTGCTCTCCCGCGCGAAGGACATGTATTATTACAAGCCCGACGGAACGCCCGTTCTGGACGCCACGGCGGGCCTGTGGTGCTCCAATGCGGGCCATTGCCGCGAGCCCATCGTGAAGGCCATTCAAGCGCAGGCGGGCGAACTCGATTTCGCGCCTTCCTTCCAGTTTGCACATCCCAAGGTATTCGAACTTGCGAGCCGCGTCGCCGCGCTCGCGCCGGCCGATCTCGACCATGTCTTCTTCTGCAATTCAGGCTCTGAGGCAGCTGATACCGCCCTCAAGATTGCGATTGCCTATCACCGTGCAAATGGCGAAGGCACGCGCACGCGCCTTATCGGCCGCGAGCGTGGCTATCACGGCGTCGGCTTTGGCGGCATTTCGGTTGGCGGCATGGTGGCCAACCGTAAATTCTTCGGCCCGATGCTCGCCGGCACCGACCACCTGCCACATACCTATAACCGAGCCGAACAGGCCTATACGGTCGGCCAGCCGGAATGGGGCGGGCATCTTGCGGATGAGTTGCAGCGCCTTGTCGATCTGCATGACGCATCGACCATCGCCGCCGTCATCGTGGAGCCGATGGCCGGTTCAACCGGCGTGCTCCCCCCGCCTGTCGGCTATCTGAAGCGCCTGCGCGAGATTTGCGACAAGCACGGCATTCTCCTGATTTTCGATGAAGTCATCACGGGCTTCGGACGCCTTGGCTATGCAACGGCAGCCGAGCGGTTTGGCGTGACGCCGGACATCTTCACCTTTGCCAAGGGCATCACCTCCGGCACCGTGCCGATGGGTGGCTGCGTGGTGCGCAAGCATGTCTATGAGGCCTTCCAGACCGGCCCCGACCATGTGATCGACCTCTTCCACGGCTACACCTATTCAGGCCACCCGCTTGCCGCCGCGGCGGGCCTTGCGACGCTCGACATCTATCGCGATGAAGGGCTGTTCGAACGGTCGCGCCAGATGGAGCCGAAGATTGCCGCTGCCGCAATGAGCCTCAAGGGGCACAGCCTGATCCAGGATATCCGCACCATCGGCTTTGTTGCGGCCTTCGATCTCGCCCCCGTGGAGGGATTGCCCGGCAAACGCGGCTTTGACGCGATGCGCGTTGCCTTCCATGAAGAGAACATGATGGTGCGCGTCTCTGGCGACACAATTGCCTTCTCGCCACCGCTCATCGCGGAGGAAATGCATCTGGAAGAAGCTTTCGACAAGTTCCGCCGGACGCTCGACAAGATCGGCTAGGCAGGGAGACGTGCCGCGACGCCCTGCCGCAGGGGGCACGGGTTGGAAAGGCGGAGATGCCTTCCTATCTCCCGATTGTTCCCTCTGATGGCGCGGGCAACGATCCTCCCCCCTCCCCGAGCCCGCCCACATTCTTGCCCTCCCGCGCGATTATCGCGGGAGGGCATTTTTTATGGGCAGGAGTTGAGGCTCAGTTCAGCCGATAGATAAGGCTGAGCGTGAAGGACGCGTTCGATTCAGACGAGCCTGCAAAGCGGCCATCCACGGCTGCGCCAAGCGTCATGGTCTTGCTGAAGTCGTGGGAGATGCTTGCACCCGCCTCGGCCCAGTCATCTTTTGACTGAGCGGCGGAGATCGTCTGACCAAGCCCCAGTGCGGTGACAAAGACCGAGCCATTGTCACCGGAGAGGCGGTGGCCCCATGCGCCGCGCAGGCGGGCGGTCGTATCCTCGGAAAGCGCCATGCTCGCTTCCGTGCCGAGGCGGGAGACAAGGCGGCGGCTCGTCTGTTCGCCCACGGCGGCGGGAATGCTGCCGCCCGTTTCCGTATAGGCATCAAGACGGGTGCGGCTCCATTCGAGTTCGCCGTAGGGCATCAGCTTCGTGCTGTCGGTCACGGGAAACTCATAGCCTGCCCGACCGGCAAGGGCGTAACCCATGCCGCTTGTCTCGCCCGAGGAGACGTTGACCGTCGCGCCATTGAGATAGGCGCGCGTCGTATCGACATCGAGTCGAGCGGCCGCGGCGGAGACATAAAGACGAAGCCCCGAATCCGGCTCATAGGCACCGATCACCGATCCACCAAGTGCGCGTGTGCGCACATCACCACCAAGCTGCGTATCCTGATTTGCCTCATTACCGACAAGGCCGACGCCGACAGCAAGATTGCGGTCGAGGCTGACCAGAACACCGGTCGTGCCGCCGAACATGTCGTTGGAGAAATCGTCGAACTCGCCAAAGCCGAGCGAGCCTGTCGCATAGGCGGCGTAGCGCGGCTTTGTTCTGCCCGCAGCAGGCAGCGCATCGGTCATCGTGTCTGTCACATTCGCGGCATAGAGAGACCGGTTCTTCGGCGCGCTTGCAATGCCCGTCCCGCCGAAATAGGTGGAGAGGATGTTGCGGGCGGTGAAGAAGAGATCGGACACGAAGCCGCCGACCATGCCCTGCGCCTGTGCGCCGGATGTGCCGGTCGGGACAAGCGAATTGGCAAGATCTTCCGGCGAGACCAGCACTGTTGACGTCATGATGAAGGCCTGCTCGACACCGCCAAAGGTGCCCGTTCCGACGATCAGCGTGCCATCCGCCGAGAGGCCGCGCGCCTGATCCAGCGTCCAGCCGGTAATGTCGATATTGTTGCTTGCAAGGATGTAGGCGAGAGAGATCATGCCGTCCGGTTGCGTCCAGCGGAAGGCGGTTTTGACACCGCCATCAAGGCTGAAGCCGGTGATGACATCGCCATTGGCGCTGATTGCCTGGCCATAACTCTGCGCGGTTGGTGCCAACGCACCGAGCGAGGCCATGCCTTCGCCATCTACCCAGCGGAACGCCCTGTTGCCATCCGCCGACTGGCTGTAACCCGTAGCAACGCTGCCATCCGCATTCAGCGCATAGACATAGCTTGATCCGGCAAAATTATCGATCGTGCCGAGCGTTTCGAGCCCGCCGACGGATGACCAGCGCATGGCAGTCTGCCTGCCGCCAACATCGCTCGAACCGCCGACAAAGACACCATCCGCCGAAACGGCGTAGGCCGTGCTTGCGCCGATAACACCGGTAAGGGCGGCCATGCTGCCGGTGCCTTCCGTCCAGATGAAGGCTTCATTAGTGCCGGCATTGTCACGTATGCCGACAATGACACTGCCATCGCCGCTGACGCCCGTTGCCTCGCTGTCGCCGCCATAGGCATTCACCAGCTCTTCGATGACACCGTTTTCCCAGCGCACGGCTGAATAGTCTGCCGTATTCGATATGGAATAACCAACGATGACGCTGCCATCGACATTGACGGCATTCGCCGCGCTTGCGCAATCACCCGGCGTTCCCGACAGAAGCGATTCAAGGCCGGTCATGCCGTCCGTGAAGTTCCAGTAATAGGCGGAAACCGCAGAGAGATAGGTGGCACCGACAACGGTGCTGCCATCGGCGCTGATGGCGTAGCCGACGGTTCCGACTGCATCCAGACCATCAACGGGGGTGAAGGCCGCTTGCGCGTGGGCGGCAACGGGAAGAAACGCTGCAAGCGCGGTCCCCGTCAGAAGTGAAAGCCGGTGGGACCGCGATACTCGTTTCATGAAAACTCCTTACAAGACCGCCAGAGGCGGACGAATCATCGCGGAGTTTTGCAGTAAATTTTTCAGGCCGGATACAGGAATCTGAACGTATATCGACCAAAAACGATTGGTTTATCCGGACCTGTTTCTGCAGCGGTCCCGATCGTCCCATTCCGGATCAGACAGGTTCATTCTTCCCCGCTTTCGCTGCGCTTTCACGTTCGGCCCAACCGAAAATGCCTTTCGACATGAGGGAGAGTTCCGCCTTGCGCCGCGCGCCATAGACATTGGCGCGGGCCATATGGACGTCGCGGTTGTCGGGTTCGGCGAGGGCGGCCATCTCGACGAGATGACAGGCAAGGCGCATGTCTCCCTCGCGGCCTGTTGCGGCAAGTTCTTCCGCCCGTGCAGAGAGCCGCGCAACGCCGCCCGCAAGCTGCGCCATTTCGGCTGCAAGAACCGCATCGGGTGCGGGCTTCAGCCGCGACGGATTGCCGTCATACCAGCCGCCATAAAGCCGCCAGATATTGTGAATGATGAATTCCGGCTCGTCATAGACGGGCTTCATGTAGGGCTTGTTCATGAAATGCGACGGCAGCTTCACGCCGTGGATCAGATCATCAAGCCGTGCGCCTGCATTCATCATTTCAAGCGAGCGGGAGACGAGAAACTCCAGCGCCGATGCAATCGTGTCGAGCACGGTTGCGATACGCTCTTTGCCTGCGATGGGCAGGCCGTGCGCGGGCAGCAGAAGCTCCGGCTCCTTCGCCGCCATTTCGCGCAGCGCCCGCGCCCATTCCAGCGGGAAGCGCTGCACCTTCTGCGGATTGCCCGCATTCGGGAAAACCCATGTCACGAAATCGCCCGAGCAGATCGCCTTGTGCTCCGGCACCCATGCCCAGAGATGATCGTCCGTCTCGCCGATCGCATGACGGAGTTCGAAACGCAGATCGCCGGAACGGAACTCCATGCTGTCGCGGAAGGTGATGTCAGGATTGACCCAAGGGTCCGGGCCGAAGCGGCGCGGCAGCGGAGGCGTGCCATCCTTGTTGCCTTCGCTCATGCCCATGCGCAGTTCCTGCGCGGGCGCGAACTGGCGCGCATTGATGGTGAAATTATAGCCATTGGTGAGTTCGTAACGACGAAAGCGTGGGCTCACATTCTCATGGCCGATGATCTGCGGGCGCGGGCGGTTGCGCTCGCACGCCTCGCAAACGAAAGCACCCGTGCCGCCCACATGGTCCGCATGGCCATGCGTGTAGCAGATATGCGCCACCGGCTCGTCGGACCATTTGCGGAGCGACTTCAGCACCCCACCGCCAAAGGCCTCAAGGCTCGTATCGAAAAGAACAAGCCCGTCGCCCGTACGAAAGGCGACGACATGGGAGAAGGCTTCCACAAGCGCGATGCCATCCGCCACTTCCGACAATTCCGTCGTCGGACGGTTGATCAGGCCAGCGCCTTCATAAATGTCGTTGTCGATGAAGCGGGCGGATGTTGCGAGAAGATCGGCCATGATGGTGCTCCCTTTCTGATCCGGGAGAGATTAGCCGGACGCGAGGGAAGCACCATGATATTTCCACGAGATTCCGCCAGACGGAATTGCAGGGTGAGTGCGGGCCTCAGCGCTGCCGCTGCAGTCCGAGCCTTTTGGCGATCATCCTGTCCAGCACGCGCTTCGAGGCAAAGTTCATCACCAGCTTCTCCGCAAGCCTGCCCTTCACCGCAGAATAGCGCAGCTTCGGCTTCGGCGTGGTCAGCGCCTCGTGGATGAGATTGCCGAGGCGCTCTGCCGGATAGCCTTCGCGGCCCTGCGCGACAAAGACATTCTGGAACTTCTCAAGGATCGGCAGGTAGGGTGAGTTCGCATAGCGGGCAATGTCGATCTCTTCGGCCTTATCCCAGATCGCGGTTTTCACCGGGCCGGGGCCAATCACCACCACATCAATGCCGAACATCACCAGTTCGCGGCGCAGTGCTTCGGAGAAGCCTTCAACCGCGAATTTAGAGGCCGCATATGGCCCCAGAAACGGCATGGCGCGGATACCCGCGACGGAGGAAATATTGATGATGCGACCCGGCGCACCTTTCAGTGCCCGGTCCACACCGAGAAGCGGCGCGAAAGCCTGCGTGACAAGAAACGGCCCCGTCACATTCACTTCCATCTGCTTGCGAAACTCATCCGGGTCGAGATCGATCAGCGGGCCGGAAACGGCGATGCCCGCATTATTGACGAGACCGGCAAGCGTCTCGCCAGCCAGTGCCTCGCGCACCTGCGCGGCGCCCCGGGCAATGCCTGCCTCATCCGTCACATCGAAAATGAGAGGAACGAAACGGTCACCGAGATCGCGCTTCAGGCTCTCGGCATCAGCCTCCTTGCGGACGGAGCCGAAGACACGGAAGCCCTTTTGCGCAAGCACGCGGGCCGCCGCATTGCCGATGCCGGTGGAGACGCCTGTGATAACAACTGATTTCACGATCTCTTCCCCCAAAACTGTTCCGCCCTTGACCCGAAAGCAGATGGTTGTCTCCCCGCTTGCGATCAAGGGCAGAAATCATG
This sequence comes from Parvibaculum sp., assembly GCF_049672805.1. Lineage (GTDB taxonomy): Bacteria > Pseudomonadota > Alphaproteobacteria > Parvibaculales > Parvibaculaceae > Parvibaculum. The sequence goes on along the minus strand of NZ_JBATWS010000192.1, from coordinate 517 downwards.
CGCGTCTTGCGCGACCGTCAGGCGGCGGTTGCCCCGCCATCGATCACCATGGTCTGGCCGGTCATGAAGGCACCGGCCGGGCTTGCAAGAAAGACTGCCGCGCCCGCAATTTCATCCGGCATGCCGATGCGCTTCAGCGGCGCGCCGGCGGTGGAGCGCTCCAGAATCTCCGGGTTGTCCCACAGCGCCTTGGCGAAATAGGTCTTGATGAGGCCCGGCGCGATGCAGTTCACGCGGATATTGTGAGGGCCATATTCAACGGCGAGGTTGCGGGCAAGCTGCATGTCAGCAGCCTTGGACACGCAATAGGCGCCGATGATGGGCGAGCCGCGCAGGCCGCCAATCGAGGAGATGATGGTGATGGAGCCATCCTTCCGCTCGACCATCTGCGGCAGGACCATATGGGCAAGCCAGTGATTCGACTTGATATTGGCGGCCATGATCTTGTCGAAGGCGTCGTCCGGCAGGTCCTTCGAGGGGCCGAAAAACGGGTTCACCGCCGCATTGCAGACAAGGC
>NZ_JBATWS010000191.1:0-4098 GCF_049672805.1 Parvibaculum sp. | reverse complement strand
GCCCCACCTTCTTGATCGTCTGCCCGCCCTTGCCGAGCGCGATTTTCTTCTGGCTTTCGCGCTCCAGAAAAATGACCTGCGCAATGCGGATAGAACCATCCTTGCGGTTTTCCCACTCCTCCGTTTCCACGGTTAGCGAATAGGGAAGCTCATCGTGAAGCCGCAGGAACAGCTTCTCGCGCGTAACCTCCGCCGCGAGAGAGCGCAGCGGCACATCTGCTGCTTGATCTTCCGGGTAATGCCACGGCCCGAACGGCATCTCGCCTGCAAGAAAACGGCGTAGATCATCAACACCGCTTCCCGTCAGCGCCGAGATCATGAAGGTGCGTTCGAAAAGATTTGTCTCATTGAGACGCGCCGCGAGCTTCAGCAGCTTTTCGCGATTTGCGGTATCAACCTTGTTGAGAACGAGAACGGCCTTGCGGTTCTGCGTTTTCAGCCCTTCGATGATCCGCTCCAGATCCTCCGCACGCTCATACTCGGCATCGACCAGCAGCAGCACCACATCCGCATCGCCCGCGCCGCCCCACGCCGCCTCGACCATCGCCTTGTCGAGCCGCCGCTTGGGCTTGAAAATGCCGGGTGTATCCACAAAGACGATCTGCGTGTTGCCTTCCATCGCAATGCCGCGAATGCGGGCGCGCGTCGTCTGCACCTTATGCGTGACGATGGCAACCTTGGAGCCGACAAGCTGATTGAGCAGCGTCGATTTACCCGCATTCGGTGCGCCAATAATGGCGACAAAGCCGCAACGGGTCTCGCCTGCGCCCTGCTTGTGCTCCTGCTTTTCTGTGTCAGCCATGTCCGCCTTGATACTCTTCAATTGATTATCTGATGTCACTGTGACCACACGCCAAGCTTTTCCAGCATGGCCTGTGCGGCGGCCTGCTCGGCCTGGCGCTTGGAACTTCCCTTGGCCCGCAAGGGCGCTTCCTTGCCCGCCTGCACCTCGACGGTGAACTCCGGCGCATGATCCGGGCCTGTACGACCTGTCAGGCTGTAGCTCGGCACGGAATGTCCGCGCGCCTGCGCCCATTCCTGAAGGGCAGTCTTGGCATCCTGCTGCACCTTGCCGGATTTCTCGACGAGATGCACCCATTCCGCTTCGATGAAGCGGCGCGCCACCTCAAGCCCGCCATCAAGATAGAGCGCCGCGATAACCGCCTCGCACACATCACCCAGAATGGCGGGCTTCTTTCGCCCGCCTGCCTTCTCCTCGCCGCTTCCCATGATGACGTGATCGCCAAGGCCGATCCGCCCGGCCACATTCGCACAGGCTTCCTTGCGCACCAATGCGTTGTAGCGAATGGCCAGTTCCCCTTCATCCGCCTGCGGAAAAAGATCGAGCAGCCAGCGCGCGACAACCAGTCCGAGAACCCGGTCGCCCAGAAACTCGAAACGCTGGTAGTTACCCGTCCCCGCACTCGGATGCGTCAGCGCGCGAGCGAGAAGCCCTGTATCGGCAAACTTGTGCCCCAACCGCTTCTGAAGAGAGGCGCTCACTCGACCCATTTGCCAAGTCGATCCCAGCGTATGGCGGAAGGCCATTTCCAGATTTGCCAGAGCGCGGCACTCCCATCCACCGAGAAGAATATGATCTCCGCCCGGCCAATCAGATTTTCGAAGGGCACATAGCCGACGGACTCCGCGACTCGGCTGTCGCTCGAATTGTCGCGATTGTCGCCCATCATGAAGTAATGGCCTTCGGGCACATGATAAACGCCCGTATTGTCGCCTGCGCTGTCACGCATGCGATCAAGCGTGAAATAGGAAACGCCGTTCGGCAGCGTCTCTCGGTATCGCGGCACGCGGCGCACATTGCCCATCACATCGCGCTCGATGAAATCCTCGACCCGCACGCGCGGCACTTCGCGATCATTGATATAAAGAACACCGCCGCGCATCTGCACCGTGTCTCCGGGCAGACCGATCACGCGCTTGATGAAGTCGGTGCGGTTATCGATGGGCTGCTTGAAGACGGCAATGTCACCTCGCTCCGGCTCCACCCCCGCAAGGCGGCCGCTGAAAAGCGGCGGGCTGAAAGGCAGCGAGTGCCTGGAATAGCCATAGCTGTATTTGGAGACGAAGAGATAGTCGCCAATCAGCAGCGTGGATTCCATCGAGCTTGAGGGAATGAAAAAGGGCTGAAACAGAAAGGCGCGAATGACCAACGCAATCAGAAGCGCATAGCCAATGGTCCGCACATTCTCGGACAACGAGCCACCCCGCAGCTTTCGTGCATTCTCGCTCATTGTCATTTTCCCGTCTTTCGTCATGCCCCGATTACTCCCCTGCACGCCCTGCGGACCATACCATAAGGCAGGGCCGCGCCGCCCCCTTACAATGTTTCCGGCACCGCTGAAATGATGACGAAAGCCTGTGCCAATGGATGGTCGTCCGTAATGGTCAGATGAATGACCGGTTTCATCCCCGGCGGCGTGATCTCTTCAAGCCGGGCGAGCGCCCCGCCTGTCAGCGCCATGGTAGGCTGCCCGCCCCGCATGTTGACGACCCCCATATCCCGCCAGAAAACGCCCCCCCGCAGCCCCGTGCCAAGCGCCTTGGAACAGGCTTCCTTGGCGGCGAAACGCTTGGCATAGGACGCGGCTCTCAGCCGCCGTCCCTCGGACTTGCGCTGTTCTATATCGGTGAAGATGCGCTGCACGAACCGGTCGCCAAAGCGCTCCAGCGTCTGCTCGACACGCCTGATGTCGATGATGTCGTTGCCGATACCAAGGATCATTGCGCACCCTTCTTCGGCTCCGCCGCAGCGCCCGCCCGCGCCTTGTCCATGGCTTCGCGCATCAGCCGGATGCTCTCGGCAAGCCCGACAAAGATCGCTTCGCCGATCAGGAAATGGCCGATATTGAGTTCGGCAAGCTCCGGTATCGCAGCTACCGGCCCCACCGTCTCGAAGGTGAGCCCGTGGCCCGCATGAACTTCCAGCCCGAGCGCCGCGCCATCCCGCGCCGCAATGCGCAACCGCTCCAGCTCCGCATCACGCTTTGCATGCTGCTTCTCAAGAATGGCATCGCAATAGGCGCCCGTATGCAGTTCCACAACAGGCGCACCAAGCGAGCGCGCCGCCTCAAGCTGACGTTTCTCCGCATTGATGAAAAGCGAAACGCGAATGCCCGCATCGCTCAGCCGCTCAATGATAGGCGCAAGGTGATTGTGAAGCCCTGCCGCATCAAGCCCGCCTTCCGTCGTCACTTCCTCGCGCCGCTCCGGCACGATGCAACAGGCATGGGGCTTGTGGCGCAGCGCGATGTCCAGCATCTCTGGTGTGGCGGCCATTTCGAGGTTGAGCGGCAGGCCGATCTCCTCCATCAGCCGCGCAATGTCGCCGTCGCGGATGTGACGACGGTCCTCGCGCAGATGCGCGGTGATACCATCCGCCCCTGCTTCGGCGGCAAGTTTTGCTGCCCGCACAGGATCAGGATGGTCATTCCCCCGCGCATTCCGGATCGTGGCCACATGGTCGATATTCACACCAAGGCGTAAATGGCCGAAGCCGCCGGTTCTGGTCATATGGGCGCCTCCATTTCTCTTTTCGCGCCTTATGCGAGATGGCGACTGCCGGGCTTTACTGCGGGCAACGCCTGAAGTTCCTTGGGCAGCTTGTCAGCCGGATAGGCCGGAATGGCAATCCGTGCCAGTGAGATGAGCTTCGTGCCCACCTTCGCCTTGCCGCCCGAACGGTCAATGAGACACGCCGCCGCGACAACTTTCGCTCCGGTCTGCTTGATCGCCTCAATGCATTCACGCGAGGAAAGGCCCGTCGTCACGATGTCTTCCACCATCACGACGCGCATTCCCTTTTCAAGGTGAAAGCCGCGCCGCAGCGAGAACTCGCCATTCTCGCGCTCGACATACATGGCCGGCACCTTCATATGGCGTGCTGTTTCATAGCCCGGAATGATGCCGCCCACCGCGGGAGAAACGATCGCATCAATCGGCCCCTTCACCTCTTCGGTGATCTTCGCAGCCAGTGCCTTGCAGAGCTTCGCTGTCCGCGCGGGGTTCATGAAGACAAGCGCCTTCTGCAGAAAGACCGGGCTGTGCAGCCCGGACGAAAGGATGAAATGCCCCCTCAGC
>NZ_JBATWS010000190.1:0-1547 GCF_049672805.1 Parvibaculum sp. | reverse complement strand
CGCGCATCAAGCCCGCTGTCGCCAGAGAGCGCCTCTTCCGCCTCGACGAGATCGCTCGCGATCTTTTCGGAATGCATCATCAAGGCGCGTTCTTCGGCGAGGGATGTTTCTTCCCCCGCCTGTGGTGCGAGTTCATCGAGCTCTGCGACAACATGGGTGAGATAGTCCTGCTCGGCCTTTGCGCGTGCGAGCATCGCTTCATGTTCCGCCAGCGCCTCCCGCGCTGCGGATGCCGTGTTCCAGAGCTTGCGGAGCTGTTGCAGCTTGCCCTCAAAGCCGCCAAAAGCATCAAGAATGGCGCGGTGGCCGGAGGCGTCCAGCAGGCCGCGCTCATCATGCTGGCCATGCACCTCGACAAGCTGATCGCCGATCTGGCGCAAAAGACCCACACTGACCGGCTGATCATTCACGAAGGCGCGGGAGCGGCCATCCCTTGTCTGCACGCGGCGGAGAATGAGATCGCCGTCATCCTCGATACCGTTCTCGCGCAGGATCGCGCGGGCAGGATGATCCGCACTCACATCAAAAACGGCGCTGACGCTGCCCTGCTCTGCGCCCTGCCGCACCAGCCCCGCATCGGCGCGCGCGCCAATCGCAAGCCCCAGCGCATCAAGAAGAATGGACTTGCCTGCCCCCGTCTCGCCCGTAAGCGTGCATAGCCCGCTATCAAGCGAAAGCTCCAGCCTTTCAATCAGAACGATATCGCGGATCGACAGCGCGGCGAGCATGCAACACGCCTTCTCTGGCAAGTCCCAAAATCAGAAAACGGTTTTCCAGGCGCGGCTTATCCAGGAATCCTTGCTCTCTACCGGTTCAAGCCCCTGATTGGCGAGCAGCGCATAGGCATCTTCATACCAGTCGCTGCCGGGGAAATTGTAACCAAGGATGGCAGCTGCGGTCTGCGCTTCCGTGGTAACGCCGAGCGCAAGATAAGCCTCTGTCAGCCGCTCCAGCGCCTCAGGCGTATGTGTCGTCGTCTGATAACGCTCGATGACAATGCGGAACCGGTTGATCGCAGCAATATAGTCGTGCCGCGTGAGATAGTAGCGGCCAATCTCCATCTCCTTGCCCGCCAGATGGTCCAGCGTGAGATCGATCTTGAGCCGCGCATCACGCGCATATTCGCTCTGCGGGAAACGGCGCGTCAGTTCATAGAAGGAGTTGAGCGCGCTCTCCGTCATCTTCTGGTCGCGGCCCACATCGGAGATCTGCTCATAATAGGAAAGGCCGATCAGGTAGTAGGCGTAAGGTACATCCTTGTTGCTCGGATGCAGCGAAATGAAACGCTGCGCCGCAAGGATCGTCTCGTCATACTTGTTGACCTTGTAGTTCGCGTAGGCGCCCATCAGCATGGATCGCCGCGCCCACTCCGAATAGGGATGCTGGCGCTCCACCTCTCCGAAGTACTGGACGGCCTGGTTCCACAGCCCACGATCGAGCCGGTTCGCCCCGGTCGCGTAAAGCAGTTCGACGGGGCGTTCTTCATAGGCGAGACGCGGCTGCTTCTTCTTCCCGGCGCAACCAGCCAGGGCGAGTACGGCGACGCC
>NZ_JBATWS010000189.1:0-8830 GCF_049672805.1 Parvibaculum sp. | reverse complement strand
GATCGCGCAGACCGCCGCAAAAAGCGGCAACTCTCAGCCCCGCAACACCAAGCGCGGACTCAGGACGGAAGGTCAGCGGATCGAGAAAATCGTCATCAACGCGGCGATAGATCACGTCAACGCGTTTCGGCCCCTGCGTCGTGCGCATATAGACAATGTCGTTGAGCACGTAGAGGTCCGGCCCTTCGACAAGCTCCGCGCCCATCTGGTCGGCAAGGAAGGAGTGCTCGTAATAGGCGCTGTTGTAGATACCGGGCGTGAGCACAACCACAGTCGGCTCTCCGACACAGTTGCGCGGCGCAACGGAGGTGAGCGTGCGCATCAACTCGTCGCAATAGTGATCGACCGGCGCGACATTGTAGCGGGAGAAGAGATCCGGGAAGAGCCGCATGGTGATTTCGCGGTTCTCCAGCATGTAGGAAACGCCTGACGGCGTGCGGCAATTATCCTCGAGCACATAGAACTCGTCCGGCCCGACACGCACCATGTCGATGCCGGCGATATGCGTATAGACGTTTTGCGGAACGGCAACGCCCTGCATCTGGTAGCGATAGGTCTCGTTCAGGATAACCTGATCGCGCGGAATGATGCCCGCCCGCAGAATCTCCTGCGGCCCATAGACATCTGCGATGAAGGCGTTGAGCGCCTTGACCCGCTGCACAAGCCCGTCGGAAATCTGCCGCCATTCGGCCGCTTCGAGAATCCGGGGGATGATGTCGAAGGGAATGATGCGCTCCGGGTCCCCGCCCTCGCCATAGACGGCGAAGGTGATGCCGATGCGGCGAAAGAATGTCTCCGCCTCCTCGCGCCTGAGCGTCAGGATTTCAAGCGGCGTCTCGTCAAGCCAGGCCTGCAAGGTCCGGTAAGCACGGCGAACCTCGCCCCCGGGGGCACCCATTTCATCGAAGATGGCCTCAGCCATCGAATCTCCTGCCTCTGCGGTGTTTGTCCCGCGTTTGTCACGCCTCAAGCCTAAAGCGAGAGCAAAAGGGATGCCACGTCATGAGAGGCCTCATTTGCGGCATTTACGCAGACTTCACACGGTCATGTGACCGGAAATTGATCGCTGATCGCGCAGACCGCCGCAAAAAGCGGCAACTCTCAGCCCCGCCTCAGCCTGTCCAGAAGCTCGGGCGTCGGATAGCCGTCCGCCGGAACCCCGATGCTTCGCTGATAGGCGCGGATCGCCTTGCGCGTATTGAAGCCGATAATGCCATCCACCCCGCCCGTATCGTAGCCCCGTGCGGTGAGAAGCTCCTGCAGGTCCTGCCGCTCCTGCCGTCCGAGCGGCCGCTCGTCGCGCGGCCAGCCCGCCACGATCTGCCCCCGGTCCCGGAACCTGTCCGCCAGCAGATTGACCGCCAGCGAATAGGAGGTGGAGGCATTATAGGCGAGTACCGTGCGGAAATTATTCATGACGAGGAAGGCCGGGCCGCGATGACCGGCAGGCAGAAGAATGGACGCTTTCTCATCCATCTCGCCGCCGGGGAAGGATCGCCCGTCGATCCGCGCGACACCATCCTTCACCCACTCGCCAAGGCTGCGCGAGACGGACATATCAGCACCCGCATAATCGAAACCGGTCGGCAGCTTCACTTCATAGCCCCAGCTTCCGCCGGTCTTCCAGCCGGATTTGCCGAGATAATGCGCCGCTGATGCAAGCGCATCCGCATGGGAGTTCCAGATGTCGCGTTTGCCGTCGCCATCGAAATCAACGGCATGGGCGTTGTAGGTCGTGGGGATGAACTGGGTCTGGCCCATCGCGCCCGCCCATGAGCCGGTCATGCGGTCAGCGGCAATGTCGCCGTTCTGAATGATCTGCAAGGCGGCAATGAGCTGCGTGCGCCCGTAGTCCATGCGGCGGCCCTGATAGCCGAGCGTCGCAAGCGAGCGTACGACGCTTTTCGTACCCTGAAAGGACCCGAAATTGGACTCAAGCCCCCAGATCGCCACCAGCACATGCCGGTTGACGCCGTAGCGTGCCTCGATGCGGTCCAGCAGCTTTTCATTCTCGGCGAGAAGCGCCTTGCCGCGCGCCACTCGCGTATCGGAAAGCGCGCCTTCAAGATATTCCCAGACAGGCTTGGTAAACTCCGGCTGGCTCTCATTCGCCTTGACTACATCATCATCAGGCCGGAGGCCGCGCATGGAGCGGTCGAATGTGGCTGCCGTCACGCCCGCCTTCAGCGCATCTTCCCGAAACGCGGTGAGCCAGTCTGCGAAGGCAACATCATCCACCTTCTCCGAACCGGGCGGTGCAAGCGGCAGGCGCGCGCTTGCCGCATCTGCCGCGCAACCCGTAAGCGCCAACGCCCCGAACATGATCGCAGGAATGATGACGCAAACCCTGAAACAGGAGGGAAACCGGCCGGAGGAAGAAAGAGGCAGGCGGAAGACAGGCATTACACACGCTCTCTGGAAGGACACTTGCCGAACGGGTCATACAAGGGAAACGCTATCACGGCTTTGCCGAAAAGCGCAGATGGCGCACGCAGCACCGCCCGCCCACCTCTTCGACGGACCGCCTCCCTCCCCTAACCGTCAATTGAGGCAACATGTCGGCGCGAGAAGGTGGCCGGGCGCCAGTGACGAAAGAGGGGTGACCCCCTAGAATCGCGCAGGTGATTCTCAAGGACAGGCGGGAGCAGGTGATGGTGAGTGGGCAAGAGAACGGCGCGTTCCCGATGGCAACGGGCTGGCGCCTCAAACCGCTCATCCTATGGTTCATCGCCGCCCTCGCGCTGGCCGCAAGCCTTGCCCTGCCGGGTCTCTGGAGCGCGCTCGATATGGGGGTAGCCCGGTCGCTGAACGGCACCGTCATCTGGGACGATACGATCGCCACCCTCTGGGCGATTGGTTGCGAGCGGCGCTTCGCAGCCTTCCTGATGCTGACAATCTTCGCCGCCTGGCTCGTCCATCTCGGGCGCGAAGCAGGAGAAGGCTTCCGGCATGATCTGTCACTGGGGATGGTCGCCTTTCTGCTGCCGCTGATTTTTCTCGCGCTGGCACTGGTCATCGGCGAAAGCCGCCCCGCGCCCGCAGCAACGCTTGTTCCCTTCTATGCGATCTCCGATCTCCTGCCCTGGTCCGAGGCAGGAACAAACACGACCGCCCCTCTCCCCGCTGCCCATGCAGCCCTTGCAGGCGCGCTCACCGTGGCGCTCTGGCTTTCTTTCGGGCGCGGCTTCGGGCTGATGGGACTCGCGCTGCTCGTCCTGATCGCTCTGCCCCGCATGGCCGCAGGCGCGGAATGGGCGAGTGACACGCTGCTGGGGGCTGGTGTCTCGGCGCTTCTCATGCTGGCGCTCGCGAAGGGCACCCCCATCCCCTTTTATCTCTATCGCCTCATTGATGTGCCCGCCGCGCGCCTTCTCATCTGGTGGGGCCGGATCGTGCTGCAACTGAGCACGGAAGGCCGCGCAAACTTCCACCCGGCAAAGCAGGTGTTGCGGGGCATGTGCATTGGCGCAGCCGACCTCATACCCGGCGTGAGCGGCGGCACGATGGCGCTCATTCTTGGTGTCTATCGCCGACTGATCGCTGCCATCGCCCATCTCGACAGCGTGTTTCTGGGTCATATCCGCCGCTTCGAAATCATGGCGGCGCTGCGCCATATCGATATTCTCTTTGCCGCACCGATTGCGCTTGGCGTTGGCCTTACCCTCATCATTTTCAGCCGCATCATTCCTTTCTCGCTGCTGATGAGCTCTTTCCCAGAGCCGACCTTCGGCTTCTTCTTCGGGCTCGTACTCGCCTCCACAATCGGCCTTATGTCCCATGTCGAAATTGGCGGCTGGCGTGGCTGGTGCTGGATCCTGCTCGGCTTCCTCTTCGGCCTTTCCATCTCAATCCTTGTGCCGGTAAAGACACCGGATGCTGCCTGGTTCCTCTTCATTTGCGGCATGGCTGCCGCCTTCGCGCTGCTGGTGCCGGGCATTTCGGGAGCTTTCGTGCTGCTCATCCTCGGCAAATATGCCGATTCGCTGGAAGCCCTTGGCCGGTTTGACCTGCCGTTCATCCTGCCGCTCGTCGCCGGCATCATCACGGGGGCGCTTCTCTTCTCGCGCGCCATCAACTGGCTACTCGACCATTTCTACCGGCTGACCATGCTCACCGTGATCGGCGTACTGTTCGGCTCGCTGCTTGTCGTCTGGCCGTTCAAACACCGGCATTACGAGATGATCGGCGGCAAGTCGCAGATGGTCTCGGCTGACCCCTATTTCCCGCTCCATCTCGATGGAACGGTCATTGCGGGCGTCGCCGCCCTTGTCGCGGGTCTCCTGCTCTACCGCCTGCTCGACCGACTGGCGCAGCATACGGATACAAGCACCGCCCAGCCTTCAAAGTGAACTCGCGGTATCACTTTTTGTTAAGCAAGATTTAAACGACGGCATGGTTCAAGTTTTCCATGCTGACGGTTTATGAGTGTCTCACCGTCGAACATGATTTGCGGCTTGTCGCGCTGGCGGGCTTTCTCTGCATGTTCGCGAGTTTTTCCGCCCTTCATCTGCTCGCCCGCGCGCGCGAGGATGTTGCCTGGCGACGCCTGCTCTGGATTCTGGGAGCCGGACTGGTGGCCGGTTCCGGCATCTGGGCAACGCATTTCATAGCCATGCTCGCTTACCGACCCGATTATCCGGTGAGCTACCATACCGGCGTCACGCTTCTTTCCTTCATTCTCGCCGTCATCTTTTCCACCGCGGGATTTGCGGTGGCCGTACAGCTCCGCGCCGCAGCGCTGGGCGGTGCCATTGTCGGTCTCGCCATCTGCGCCATGCACTATCTCGGCATGTCGGCCATCAGCGTTCACGGCTACATCCTCTGGGACCGGGAACTGGTCACGGCCTCCATCATCATCGGCACCATTTTCGCAGCTGCCGCCCTGGAAACGACATTCGGCCTGAAGAAGCGTATCGGCATTCATGCGGGATGGGTGCTCCTCACCCTTGCCATTTGCAGCCTGCACTTCACCGGCATGGCCGCCATCACCATCTCGGCTGGCCCCGACATGGACCTGCCGGGCCAGCGCATCAGCTCTCTCACGCTGGCGCTTGCCGTTGCCGCTGTCACCTTCCTGCTCGCAATCATCTCTTATGTCGGGCTTGCCATTGAACGCTATCTCGCACACCGCGCGGTGCAGGAGGCAAAGCGGCTTCGCGCCTATGTGACGGAGCTTGAAGAAACAAAGAGACAGCTCGAGACGACATCCGCCGAACTGCTCGTGGCGCTCCGCACGGCCTCTGCCGCCGACAAGGCGAAGTCGCAATTCCTCGCCACCATGAGCCATGAACTGCGCACGCCCCTCAATGCCATTCTCGGCTTTTCCGAACTCATGCGGCTCGAAACTTTCGGTGCGCTCGGCAATGAGCACTATCGTGAATATGCCGATGATATTTTCAGGAGCGGCAAGCACCTTCTCGCGCTCATCAACGATATTCTGGATTTCACCCGCGCAGATGCCGGCGAATTGCAACTCCATGAAGAGGAGATGGATATTGCCGAGGTGATCTCTGAAACGCTGCGTATGATCGAAACCCAGGCGAAGGAACGGCACATCCTGCTGACCGCCGATCCGCTTGCCAGCACCCTTCCGCCGATCCTCGCGGACCAGCGCCGTGTCCGGCAGGTTTTGCTCAACCTGCTCTCCAATGCGGTGAAGTTCACGCCCGAAGGGGGCTCCGTGCGGGTTGACGCAGCCCAACTGCCGGAAGGTATCGCTATCCGCGTGAGCGATACGGGTATCGGCATGGCGCCTGAAGACATTCCCAAGGCGCTTGAACGCTTCGGCCAGATCGACTCGGCCCTCGCCCGCAAATATGAAGGCGCCGGGCTTGGTCTGCCTCTCTCCCTCCACCTGATGGAATATCACGGCGGCACGCTGACCATTGAGAGCGAGCCTGACCGCGGCACCTGCGTGACGATCACTTTCCCCGCCTCCCGGGTACTGCCCCCGCTCCGCTTCGACGCGGCCGGCTGACTTTTTCTCCCTGCATCAGCCTGCGGAACGGCGGGATTGCTCATCATTCATGGTTAACGTCCCGTTAGGGTTGACATGGCATGAATGAACAGAAGCAACCAGATTGGGGGGTAAAGCGGATGTTCGACAATAAATCCGTTCTGATAACGGGAGGGACGGGCTCGTTCGGTCGGCAATTCACCCGAACCCTGCTCAAGAACCACAAGCCCCGGCGCATCATCATTTTCTCGCGCGACGAGCTGAAACAGTTCGAAATGTCGCAGGATTTCAATTCCCCCCAGATGCGCTACTTCATCGGCGATGTGCGCGATCCTGAACGGCTGCGTCAGGCCATGCGCGGCGTTGATTTCGTGATCCACGCAGCCGCCCTGAAACAGGTCCCTGCCGCCGAATACAATCCGATGGAATGTATCAAGACGAATGTCCACGGGGCCGAGAACGTCATCAAGGCGGCGATCGAGGAAGGCGTTGAAAAGGTGATGGCGCTTTCAACAGACAAGGCCGCCAACCCGATCAACCTTTATGGCGCAACCAAGCTCGCCTCCGACAAGCTTTTCGTGGCGGCCAATAACATGGTCGGGCATGAGCGCACCCGCTTTGCCGTGGTGCGCTACGGCAATGTCGTCGGCTCACGCGGCTCTGTGGTTCCTTTCTTCCGCAAGCTGATCGCGGACGGCGCTGAGGCCCTGCCCGTGACCGACACGCGCATGACGCGCTTCTGGATCACACTTCAGGAAGGTGTCGATTTCGTCATTCGCAATTTCGCGCGCATGCATGGCGGCGAAATCTTCGTACCGAAGATTCCCTCCATCCGCATCACCGATCTTGCGGCCGCGATGGCACCGCATCTTCCGATCAATGTCATCGGCATTCGCCCCGGCGAGAAGCTGCATGAAACCATGTGCCCGGCCGATGACAGCCACCTGACCGTGGCCTTTCACGACCATTTCGTGATCCGCCCGACGATCAAATTCTTCCGTGGCGATATCGACTATCTGACGAATAATATCGAGGAGAAGGGGGAGAAGGTGGAGCAGGGCTTTGAATACAGCTCCGGCACCAACACACACTTCCTCGATATAGAAGGCATCCGCGCCTGCAATCAGAAGGCCTACGCATGATTCCCTATGGACGCCAGAGCATCGACGAGAGCGACGTAAGAGCCGTCGCCGATGCATTGACGTCCGGCTGGCTGACACAAGGCCCGGCTGTGCCGCGCTTCGAGGACGCCTTGTGCAAGACAACGGGGGCAGCCCATGCCGTCGCTGTCACCAACGCTACCTCGGCCCTCCACATCGCCTGCCTCGCCCTTGGCCTCAGCCCGGGCGACAGAGGCTGGACCGTGCCGAACACTTTCGTCGCCTCCGCCAATGCGATCCTTTATTGCGGAGCGGAAGTCGATTTCGTTGATATCGATCCCGCAACGCGCAACATGAGTATTGCGGCGCTCGAAGCAAAGCTTGAAAAGGCAAGGCGCGACGGAAAGCTTCCCCGCGTCGTCATTCCTGTTCACTTCGCGGGCCATTCCTGCGAGATGGAGGCGATCGGCACTCTGGCGAAGCAATACGGCTTCCACGTGATCGAAGATGCCTCTCACGCCATTGGTGGAAGCTACAAGGGTGAACCGGTTGGTATCTGCCGCCACTCCGACATCACTGTTTTCAGCTTTCATCCCGTGAAGATCGTGACGACCGGCGAAGGCGGCGCGGCGCTGACGCAGGATAATGAGCTTGCGGCCAGAATGCGCCTGCTGCGCTCCCACGGCATCACCCGAGATGTGCGCATGAGCGAGGCGGTGAATGCCGGTGACTGGTATTACGAGCAACAGGCGCTCGGCTTCAATCTTCGCATGACGGATATTCAGGCGGCCCTTGGCGCAAACCAGATGCCGCGCCTCGAAAGCTTTGTCGCGGCCCGTGAGGCACTGGCCGCGCGCTATGACGCGCTTTTGAAGGACTTGCCCCTTCGCCTTCCCGCCCGCAGCACCGACACACGCTCGGCCTGGCATCTCTATGTCGTCGAGATCGAGGATGACGAACATCACGCGCCGAATGACCATGGCGCCCGCCGCGCCGACATCTTCCGGCAGATGCGTGACACAGGCATCGGCGTCAATGTCCACTACATCCCCGTTCACTGGCAGCCGCATTATCAGGCGCTCGGCTTCCGCATGGGCGATTTCCCGGCATCCGAAACCTATTACCGCCGCGCACTCACCCTGCCGCTCTTCCCGACGCTCACGCATGACGAGCAGGATTTCGTGGTGAAGGCGCTCAAGGAGGCGCTGGCGTGAAGATCGCGGTGATACCGGCGCGGGGCGGCTCGAAGCGCATTCCGCGCAAGAATATCCGGCCCTTTCTCGGCAAGCCCATCATCACCTATTCCATCCGGGCGGCGCACGAAACCGGCCTTTTCGATCATGTCCTCGTATCGACAGATGATGAGGAGATCGCAAGCGTCGCGCGCGCGGCCGGGGCAGAGACACCCTTTCTGCGCCCCGCTGACCTTTCGGACGACCAGACCGGCACGCTCCCGGTAATCCACCACGCGGCGGAATGGCTAGCATCGCAGGGAAGGGCAGCGGAGCATGTCTGCTGCATCTATGCGACCGCACCTTTCGTCACAGCAGATGCTCTCCGCGATGGATACGAAAGATTGCAGGCGGCACAGGCCGATTTCGCGCTCGCCGTGACGCCATTTCCTTTCCCGATTCAGCGCGCCTTGCGGATCACGGAAGCAGGTCTCCTTCAGCCCGTGGACATGAAGGCCATCACCATGCGCTCGCAGGATCTGGAAGAGGCCTGGCATGATGCAGGCCAATTCTTCTGGGCAAAGCCGTCCTGTCTCTCGGAG
>NZ_JBATWS010000188.1:0-2858 GCF_049672805.1 Parvibaculum sp. | reverse complement strand
ACGGTCGAGGTCGAGGCGTTCTGCTCATGGTCGGCATGAAGGATGAAAATGCGGTCCATCGCGCGGGCGAGAACCGGATCGACCTTGTACTGCTCGGCCGGAACCGAGAAGCACATATGCAGGAAATTCTCGGCGTAATCGAGATCATTACGCGGATAGCCGATGGGCTGACCGACGGAATATTTATAGGCCATGGCGGCGAGCGTCGGGATCTTCGCGATCAGACGGCGGCTCGCGATCATGCGCTGCATCGGATCATTGATGTCCGTGGAGTCATGATAGAAGGCCGACAGCGCACCCACCATGCCGCACATGATGGCCATGGGGTGAGCGTCGCGGCGGAAGCCACGCAGGAAGAACTGCATCTGCTCATGCACCATGGTGTGCATGGTGATGGCGCGCTCGAACTCGCGATACTGCTCCGATGTCGGCAGTTCGCCATTCAGCAGCAGATAGCAGGTTTCGATGAAGTTGCCATTCTCGGCAAGCTGATCAATCGGATAGCCGCGATAGAGAAGAACACCTTCCTCACCATCAATATAGGTGATGTTGGATTCGCAGCTTGCTGTGGAGGTGAAGCCGGGATCGTATGTGAAGACACCGCTCTTGCCGTAAAGCGATGAGATGTCCACGACGCTCGGGCCAAGAGAGCCGCCATAAACAGGCAGCTCATAAGTCTTGCCTTCAACCGAAAGCGTCGCCTGTGACTTCGCTCCCGCTTTGGTTCCGTGTTCAGTCATGCTGCCTACCCTGTTTTGGTTGACCCTCCGGATGCCGTTTGCGGGAGGCAAATCCGGACGGTGTGTTTAAACCTATTCTGCCGTGCCGTTAAAGGCGGTGCAAAGCATGCCTTAAGCGGCCTGATCTCTTATTCGTGCCAGCGCCTCTTCCCTGCCGAGAATGGCGAGCACGTCGAAAATCGGAGGGGAAACCGTGCTTCCGGTCACGGCGGCGCGCAGCGGCTGCGCCACCTTGCCAAGCTTGAGGCCTTCCTCTTCGGCAACGGTGCGGATCGTTGCCTCAATCTTTTTTAGCTCCCAGTCATTATCTGCTTCCAGCCGGGATGCAAGCCGCCCGAGAAGCGCGCGGGCCTCTTCTGTGAGAAGCTGCTGCGCCTTGTCATCGAAGGAGAGGGGACGCTGCGCAAGAAGAAACGCCACGCTCTCGCCAAGTTCCACCAGCGTTTTGGCGCGCTCTTTCAGGGCGGGCATCAGGCCGAGAAGCTTCTGGCGGAAAGCGTCATCCGTTTTCCAGCCCTTGAGCCGCGCCATGAGGGCGATTGTTTCATCGGTCAGGCGCTCATTATCGGCCTCGCGGATGTAATGGCCGTTCAGGTTTTCAAGCTTCGCGAAATCGAAACGCGCGGGCGAGCGGCCAATGCTTTCGAGGTTGAACCACTCGATGGCCTGTTCCGTCGAGAAAATCTCGTCATCGCCGTGGCTCCAGCCAAGGCGCACGAGATAGTTCCGCATCGCCTCCGGCAGATAGCCGAGATCGCGGTAGGCTTCCGCGCCGAGCGCACCATGACGCTTGGAAAGCTTGGCACCGTCCGGCCCGTGGATGAGCGGAACATGCGCAAATTCCGGGATATCCCAGCCCAGCGCCGCATAAATCTGGCTCTGGCGGCCCGCATTGGTCAGGTGGTCATCGCCGCGCACGATATGGGTGATGCCCATATCGTGATCGTCCACCACGACCGACAGGTTGTAGGTCGGCGTGCCGTCGCTGCGCAGCAGGATGAGGTCGTCGAACTGCTCGTTCGGAAAGCGCACATCGCCCATCACATGATCGCGGACGATGGTTTCGCCTTCATCCGGCGAGCGGAAACGAATGACCGGCTTCACGCCGGCAGGCGCCTCGGAAGGATCGCGGTCGCGCCAGCGCCCGTCATAGCGGGCAGGGCGGCCTTCGGCGCGGGCTTTTTCGCGCATTTCTTCAAGCTCTTCCGGGCTTGTATAGCAGCGATAGGCCTTGCCCTGCGCAAGAAGCTCTTCAACCACTTCCTTGTGGCGCTCGATACGGGAGAACTGAAAGACGGGTTCCGCATCCCACTCCAGACCGAGCCAGCGCAGCCCTTCGAAAATAGCCTCGATGGCGGCATCCGTGGAGCGCTCGCGGTCCGTATCCTCGATGCGCAGAAGAAAGCGGCCACCATGGTGGCGGGCGAACAGCCAGTTGAAAAGCGCCGTGCGCGCCCCGCCAATATGCAGATAGCCCGTAGGGGAGGGGGCGAAGCGCGTTATGATTGTCTTCTGTTCGCTCATGATTTCCTGCAATCCGACCTCGCAGCCGCATGGGTAGGCAACACGATTGAATATTGGCAAGCTTCGACCTGATTATGGGCATATTGCCCAGAGGGGCCGACTGCGGGGCAGGGGTTTTCTAGCACATTGCGGCAACGCAACGTAAGTCCGAAATGAACCCGGTAACGGGCGGCTAAAGCCTTTTTAAAGCAAGGGTTTAGGCCCGGTTCCCGGATCGGCCCGGAAATGAGGCGACTTGCAGGGGGGGCGAGTGGCTGCGGCGGGAGATTCTATAGAGAGTTACGGTACGCGATTGCCGCCGCGCGAATGGCCCGCAGCGGCGCGTCGGGAGATTGCGGCCTCCTTCGCGGCTGAAGCGGATCGATATTTCCTCTGGGCGCCGGTTTTCATCGCCATGGGGGTGGCGACCTATTTCGCCTTGCCGAACGAGCCGCCGCTCTGGACCGCGCCGCTTGCACTGGCGGCGGCAGGGGGGACCTTGTGGAGCGTGGGGCGGCGGCCGCTGCTGGCGCTTGCCGCGATGGCGCTTCTGGCGGTTGCGGTGGGCTACGCGGCGGCGGTCTGGCGGGCCGAGCGCGTGTCCGCGCCGGTTCT
>NZ_JBATWS010000187.1:0-9726 GCF_049672805.1 Parvibaculum sp. | reverse complement strand
AAGAAGGCGCTTCAGCGGAAGTCGAGCGCCATGTCGCATGGGGCCCCGGCCCGCGCGCGAGCCAGGCGCTGATGCTTGCCGTGCGCGCCCGCGCGCTGATTGACGGGCGTTTCTCGCCTTCCATCGAAGATGTGACCGCGCTGGCGGCCCCCGTGCTGCGACACCGCATGGCGCTAAACTTTTCCGCGCGGGCGGAAGGGGTGACGGTTGGCGGCGTTATCGACAGGCTCTGCCGCAATATCGGCTGAACGAAAGACAGAAATGAGCCTTCTTCGGCCATATTCCAGTTCTTCCGGTGCTACCCCCCTGCGCGAGCAGGCGGAAGCGCTGTCTGAAGCCATGCCGCCTCTGGTGACAGAAGCGGAATATGTCGCTTCCACCATCGCGCAGGGTGTGCATGGCCGCAGGCGCAGCGGCATGGGCGAAACCTTCTGGCAATATCGCCGCTACCGCGCGGGCGATACGGCTTCCTCCGTTGACTGGCGACATTCGGCGCGGTCGGCGCATCTCTTCGTGCGCGAGACGGAGCGGGAAGCTGCCGAGAGCATATGGATATGGCGCGACGGCTCGGCCTCGATGGACTATGCGTCCGACTTCGCCCCCTGCACGAAGAAAGACCGCGCCACAGTGCTGGCGCTCGCACTCTCCTCGCTTCTGATACAGGGCGGCGAAAATGTTGCGCCGCTTGGTCACGGGTTCGGCGCTGCCATGGGCCGCGCCGCGCTCCGGCGAATGGCCCATGCGCTGCTTGAGGAAGAAGGCAGCGATGACAAACGATCCACGGAGAGCCTGCCGCCGCATGCGCATATTCCGCGCTATGCCCAGGTCGTGCTTATCAGCGACTTCCTTTCGCCTGCCGAAGAGATCATCTCACGCATCAAGGAATATGCGGCGGAGGGTGTGCGCGGCCATCTGATACAGGTGCTCGATCCGGCAGAAGAAGATCTTCCCTTTTCCGGCCGCACGGAGTTCGAAGGCGTTGAGGAAGAGATGCGGCTGATGGTGGGCCGCGCGCAAAATCTGCGCGGTGCCTATCGCCAGCGGCTCGAAATCCATCGCAACCGCATTATCGAAACGGCGCAGCGTGTGGACTTCACCTTTCTGACGCATCGCACGGATCGCAGCCCGCAAACGGCCCTGCTCGCGCTTTACGGCACGCTCTCCGGCGCCATTGCGGCGCGCCGTGCTTCGAGAGCAGGTGTCTGATCGATGCTTGCGCTCGGGCCTATCGCCTTTGCAACTCCCTGGATGCTGGCAGCCCTTGTGGTTCTGCCCGCTATCTGGTGGCTGCTGCGCGTCAGGCCGCCGCTACCGAAGCGGGTGCGGTTTCCGGCGATCCGGCTTCTCGTCGGCCTTGTGCGCGAAGAAGAAACGCCTGCCCATACGCCGCTCTGGCTTCTGCTTCTGCGCATGGCGATTGCGGCGCTCGTCATTCTTGCCCTTGCCGACCCGATCTGGAATCCGGCACAGCGCGTTCAGGGAAGCGGGCCGCTTTTCATCATCACTGATAATGGTTGGGCAAGCGCCGCACGCTGGAATGAGAGGCGCAATGCGATGGACAGTCTCATTGCAGATGCACGCCGCGCCAATCGCCCGGTTCTCGTGACCGGCACGGCGCCGCAACTCAATCCGCAGGAACCGAATTTCGAAGCGGCGGAAGATGCAGCCGCACGCGCAAGGGCGATGGAGCCGCAGCCGATCGAGCCGGACCGCATCGGCCTGCTTGAACGCATTGAAGGAGCGGCGACACTTTCCGGCGATGTGCAGATCGTCTGGATCAGCGACGGGCTTGATTATGGCGCCGCCGCGCAATTTTCCGAGCGGCTCTCGCGTCTTGCGCGGGGCGGTAAGCTGATCCTCCTGGAGCCGGGTGCCGCAAGCCATGCCCTGGCGCTTCTGCCGCCTGAGCGCGAGGGCGGCACGGCCATACCCCGCGTGATCCGTGCGGTGCCGGGTGTCGCAAGGCAGGGAAGCGTCCGCGCACTCGACAGCGAAGGCGGCATACTCGCCGACGCGCCTTTCACCCTGTCGGCTGGAGAAACAAGCGCGCTGCCCGAACTCGACCTGCCGCTTGAACTGCGCAACCGTATCGCGCGGCTCGAGATTGCAGGCGAGGCGTCTGCCGGTGCGGTGGTGCTGGCGGATGATCGCTGGCGCCGCCGCAATGTGGGCATTGTTTCGGGCCGCTCAAGCGAGGTCGCGCAGCCGCTTCTTTCCGATGTTCATTACCTTCGCCGCGCGCTCGCACCCTATGTCGAACTGCGCGAAGCAGAAAGTGCAGGCACACCGGGAGAAGCGATTGACAACCTTCTTGCCGAGCCGCTTTCCGTTCTCGTGCTTTCAGACATTGGCAACCTCTCGGGCAGCGCGCATCAGCGTGTGGCCGAGTGGGTGGAGCGTGGGGGAATGCTCATCCGCTTTGCAGGCCCGGGCATGGCAGAGCGGAGCGATGATCTCAGTCCCGTGCCGCTGCGCAGCGGCGGGCGGGCACTTGGCGGGACGCTTTCATGGAGCACGCCGCAGAGCCTCGCACCGTTTGAAGAGACAAGCCCCTTCTTCGGCATTGAGGTGCCCGAAGATGTGAGTGTGTCGCGTCAGGTGCTGGCGGAACCAACACCTGATCTTTCGAGCCGCACCTGGGCGCGCCTTACGGATGGTACGCCGCTTGTCACCGCCGCGCGGCGCGGTGAAGGCATGATCGTGCTCTTTCATGTGACGGCAAGCCGCGACTGGTCGAACCTGCCGATCTCGGGCCTCTTTGTGGAGATGCTTCGGCGGAGCGTTGAACTCTCCCAGGGTACCGCTTCGGCAATGAGCGACGTGCCGCGCGAGCGCGAGCTGCTTTCTCCCGTTGCAACGCTTGACGGCTTTGGCCGCCTCGGCACTCCGCCCGCAACTGCAACGCCGATCACGCTGGAGAAGTTTGAAAGCGCGGAACGGAGCCTCCGCCATCCCCCCGGCCTTTATGGAACGGCGCTCTCGCCGCGCGCGCTCAACCTTGCAACACTGTCCCTGGAACTGACGCCGATTTCCGATGTGCCGGGCGTTTCCGAAAGGCGCGTTCTGGAAGGCGCGCCGGAGCTTCGCCTCTCCTCGCTCTTTCTCGTGATTGCGCTTTTTCTCGTCATTCTTGACACGCTGGCTGCGCTCTGGGTGACCGGACTTTTCGAAACGGAGAAGATCCGCCGTGTACGCTTCTCGCGCACGCTGCCGCTGCTTCTCGCGGCGCTGCTTCTTTTGCCCGCGCCGGATGCTCAGGCGCAGCAGCAGGATGACCGTTTCGCGCTTGCCGCTACGCTTGAGACACGGCTTGCCTGGATCATCACAGGCGATGCGGAAATTGATGCCACAAGCGAGGCGGGGCTTCTCGGCCTCAGCCAGACCCTCCGTGCCCGCACCGCCTTCGAGCCCGGCGCGCCGATGGGTGTGGATTTAGAACGCGACGAGCTTGCCTTTTTCCCCCTTCTCTATTGGCCAATGTCGCCGACGCAGGAAGCGCTTTCGCCGGAAGCACTGAGCAAGATCAACGCCTATATGAAGAATGGCGGCACGATCCTTTTCGACACGCGCGATCAGGACCGCGCGGTCGGTGGTGCTGTCACGCCCGGCACGGCGACGCTGCGGCGTCTCATCGGCCAGCTCGACCTGCCGCCGCTGGAGCCCGTTCCTTCGGATCATGTGCTCGGCAAATCTTTCTACCTGCTGCACGAGTTTCCCGGCCGCTATCGCGGCGGACAGGTCTGGGTGGAAGCGTCTTCCGCTGCGGGCGGCGAAATGATGAATGATGGTGTGACACCGATTGTCGTCGGCGCGAATGATTACGCGGCTGCATGGGCGCGCGACAAGAATGGCCGTCCGCTCTATCCGGCGACGCCGGGGGGCGAGCGCCAGCGCGAGATGGCGGATCGTTTCGGCGTCAATCTTGTGATCTATGCGCTGACCGGAAACTACAAGGCCGATCAGGTTCACGTTCCCGCTCTTCTTGAGCGCCTTGGACAATAGGCGACAGCATGGCGTGGAACATTGTTTTTGAACCGCTCTTTCCTCTCTTGCTGATCCGCGCGCTTGCGCTGGCGGCGGCGGGACTTCTCACCTATTCCGCATTTCGCCGCGCGCGCGGCACGCCGTGGCGTGTGGCTGCGGCAGCCTTTCTGACGCTCATGCTGCTCAATCCGACCATCCGCAATGAAGAACGCGAGATGGTGCCGGATATAGCTGCCATCGTGGTGGACCAGAGCCAGAGTCAGGAAATCGGTTCACGCCCCGATGAGACCAGTGCTGCGCTTGAGCGCATCAATGAACGGCTGGCACGCGAGGAAGGGATCGAGCTTCGCGTCGTCACCGCGCGCAACAACCCGCAGGATGAAACAGGCACCGCGCTTTTTGCGGCACTTGAAGAAGCCTTTGCCGATGTACCGCGCGAGCGCATTGCGGGTGCCATCTTCATCACTGACGGGCAGGCGCATGACGTACCGCGCAATGCGGGCGAACTTGGCTTCGAGGCGCCGGTTCACGCGCTGATTGTCGGGCGAAAGGGTGAGAAGGATCGACGGCTTCGTGTCATTGAAGCGCCGCGCTTCGGCATTGTCGGCGAGCCTGTCGAACTCACCTTCCGCGTGGATGAAACATCTGCAGGCGATGCGCCGACGGGAGAGCGGGCACGCGTGACCATCTCTGTTGATGGCGAAAAAGTTGCGGAGACGGATGCACCTGTCGGTGAGAATGCAAAGATTACGCTCTCGCTCCAGCATGGCGGCGCGAATGTCATCGAGATTAATGTCGAGGAAGGGCCGGACGAGCTGACCATGCTCAACAACCGCGCCGTTGTGGTGGCGAATGGCGTGCGCGACCGGCTGCGTGTGCTGCTTGTTTCGGGCGAGCCACATCCGGGCGAGCGGACATGGCGCAATCTGCTGAAATCCGATCCCTCGGTCGATCTCGTTCACTTCACCATTCTGCGCCCGCCCGAGAAGCAGGATGGTACGCCCATCGACGAATTGTCGCTGATCGCCTTTCCGACACGCGAACTCTTCGACGAAAAGCTC
Source organism: Parvibaculum sp. (assembly GCF_049672805.1). Lineage (GTDB taxonomy): Bacteria > Pseudomonadota > Alphaproteobacteria > Parvibaculales > Parvibaculaceae > Parvibaculum. The sequence continues at coordinate 4,681 of NZ_JBATWS010000187.1, read as the reverse complement.
GACCAGTTCGATCTCATCATCTTCGACCGCTACAGGCGGCGGGGTGTGCTACCGCTCGCCTATTTTCTGAACATTGTCGATTACGTTGAAGGGGGCGGTGCTTTCCTCGCCTCGACAGGCCCGGCCTTTGCCTCGCCCTTCTCCATCTATCGCACGCCGCTCGCCGCCATCCTGCCTGCGCGACCGACAGGCAGCATAAGCGAAGGCGGCTACAAGCCCGGCGTTACGCCCACAGGCGAGCGCCATCCCGTCACCGCCGATCTGCCGGGAAGCGGCGGCCCCGACGAGACGCCTCATTGGGGACGCTGGTTCCGCTCCATCGATGCCGTCGCTGACAAGGGCGAAGTGGTGATGGAAACACCGGACGGAAAGCCGCTTATGGTGCTGGGGCGCGCGGGCGAAGGCCGTGTGGCGCAGATCATGTCCGACCATATCTGGCTCTGGTCGCGCGGCTTTGAAGGCGGCGGGCCGCAGGCGGAGGTTCTTCGCCGCCTCGCCCACTGGCTGATGAAGGAGCCGGACCTCGAAGAAGAAAATCTCTCCGCCTCTGTGCAGGGCGGCCTTCTCACCATTCGCCGCCGCAAGATGGACGATGCGACACCACCCGCCATCGCCACCCTGCCCTCGGGCGAGGAGCAGGAGATCGTGCTGGAGGAAACGGCACCTGGCCGCTTTGAAGGAAGTATCGAAGCAACCGAACTCGGCCTTTACCGCATCCGGCAGGGCGAGCTTTCCGCTGTTGCCGCGTCCGGCCCGCTCAACCCGCGCGAGTTTGCCGATGTGCGCGCAACAGAGAGTGTGCTTCAGCCCCTCATCCGGCAAACGGGTGGCGGCGTCTGGTGGGTCGGGGAAGGCGCGGCGGAAACACCGGGCATTCGCTCCGTTCGCGCGGGGCAGGATGCGGCGGGCGAGACGTGGATGGGGCTTCGGCGGAACGAGCAGTATCTCGTCCATGCGGTGCATCAGGTGCCGCTGATCGCAGGGCCGCTTGCGCTCGTTCTGGTGCTTGGCTCGCTCATGCTCGCCTGGTGGCGCGAGGGGCGCTAGGGCCCGAGAGCAGGCTTGCCATCCGACAAAAAGCCGCCTAGCTTCGCGATGTTATAATATTACAAACCAACTTCCGGAGCGGACTTTCGTGACGCATCGCGATACCGAGCATGGCCCCGCGCCGCATCGCGCCTTTGGGGGTGCCTTCGCTTCCGGCATTGGCACCCGGCTTGCCGTTGCAGCGGGTGCGGGCGCGGTTCTCTGGCTCTGCGTTTTCTGGGCGCTTGCGCGATGAATGCTCTGCCCGGTCCTGTTCCCGCCCTGTCGATCAGCGATCTCACTGTCGCTTATGATCGTGTGCCTGCCGTCCACCACCTCACCGGGCGCTTCGAGCCGGGGAGCCTCACCGCCATTGTGGGGCCGAATGGCGCCGGCAAGAGCACGCTTCTGAAATCCATCGCGGGGCTTGTGCCGCCGAGTGAGGGTCGCATCACGCTTGAAGGCGGCGGGCGGGATCGCATCGCCTATCTGCCGCAGCTTGCCGAGATTGATCGCAGCTTCCCGATCAGCGTGTTCGATGTCGTGTCGCTCGGTCTCTGGCGCGAGGCGGGGCTTTTCCACGCCCTCACCCACGAGAATGAACGCCGCGCCCGCGCCGCCATTGCGGCGGTCGGCCTGGACGGCTTCGAGCGCAAACAGGTCGGTACGCTCTCGGCGGGGCAGTTGCAGCGCGCGCTTTTTGCGCGGCTCATGCTGCAAGATGCGGGGCTGGTGCTGCTTGACGAGCCTTTCGCCGCTGTTGATGAGCGCACGGCTGGCGATCTTCTCAGCCTTGTTGCCGAATGGCACCGCGAGGGCCGCACGATCATTGCCGTGCTGCATGACATCGAGCGCGTGCGCGAGGCATTCCCCGACACGCTCCTCATTGCTCGCGAACCGGTTGCGTGGGGGCCGACGCAGGAAGTGCTGACGCCCGACAATCTGCGCCGCGCGCGCTATATCTCCGATAGCTGGCCGAGCGCCGCATGATCTATGACGCGCTGATCGCACCCTTTGTCGAATATGGTTTCATGCGCCGCGCGCTTGTCGCCTGCCTCGCGCTGGCGCTGGGGGGTGGGCCTGTCGGCACGTTTCTCGTTCTGCGCCGCATGAGCCTGATGGGCGATGCGATGAGCCATGCGATCCTGCCCGGTGCAGCGATTGGCTTTCTCATCGCGGGGCTTTCGATCTGGTGGATGAGTGCGGGCGGGCTGGTTGCCGGACTTTCCATCGTTCTGCTCGCCGCTATTGTGAGCCGTACCACGGCGCTCAAGGAAGATGCGAGCCTTGCGGGCTTTTATCTCATCAGCCTTGCCGCCGGCGTGCTGATCATTTCGCTCCGGGGGTCGAGCGTTGACCTGCTGCATGTGCTTTTTGGCACCATTCTTTCGGTAACGGATGACGCACTGCTGCTGATTGCGAGTATTGCGACCCTTACGCTTGTGACGCTTGCCGTGATCTACCGCCCTCTCGTCATCGAATGTTTCGACCCGGCCTTTCTGCGCGCGACCACCGGCGGCGGCACGCTCTGGCATTTCATCTTTCTCGCGCTGGTGGTGGTGAACCTTGTGGCGGGGTTTCAGGCGCTCGGCACGCTGATGGCGCTTGGCCTGATGATGCTGCCCGCAGCGGCGGCACGCTTCTGGGCGGGGGAAGTCTGGTCGCTTGCCGCCCTTTCCACGCTGCTTGCCTTTCTTTCCGGGCTTGTCGGGCTACTTCTCTCCTATAATTTCAACCTGCCCTCCGGCCCTTCCATCGTGCTGACCGCGGGGGTCATTTATGTCGGGTCGATTGCCCTCGGCACACGCGACAGCCTGCGCACACGCTATTTTCCGCGTGCGCATTTCCACGATTGAGGAGAGTGGCGATGAGGAAGCTGATTGCCCTGTGCCTGTCGCTGACGCTGGCGGCTTTTGCAGCGCCTGCACAGGCAGATGAGGCACCGCTCAAGGTGGTGGCGAGCTTCAGCATTCTCGGCGACATGGTGAAGAATGTCGCGGGCGCGCGGGCGGATGTGACCGTCATTGTGGGGCCGGACAGCGATGCCCATTCCTTCGAGCCCGGCCCCGGCCATGCAAGTGCGCTGGCAGAGGCTGATCTTCTGGTCATCAACGGACTTGGCTTCGAACCCTGGCTGGTGCGGCTCGCCTCTGCCGCGCGGAGCAAGGCGACCTATGTTGTCGCAAGCTATGGCGTGTCCGCGCGGCTGCGCGCGGCGGATACGCATGACCATGCGCATGAGGAAAATCACGCACCAACGTCGGATGGCGATTTTGATCCTCATGCGTGGCAAAGTCTTCGCAACGGCATCATCTATGTGCGCAACATTGCAGAGGCGCTCGCCAAGAAAGACCCGGCCCATGCGACGCTTTATGAGGCGAATGCGGAAAGCTATATCGCGGAGCTAAGCAGGCTTGATGAATGGGTACGCGCGGAGATCGGTCGGCTGCCGCCGCAGAAGCGCAAGGTCATCACCACGCATGATGCTTTCGGCTATTTTGGTGCGGCCTATGGCGTGAGTTTCATTGCACCTGTCGGCCTTTCCAGCAATGCCGAACCGAGCGCGCAGGCGCTTGCCGGACTTGTGGATCAGATCCGCCGTGAACAGATCCGCGCGCTTTTCATGGAAAACATGACAAGCCCGCGCATGATGGAAGTGATTTCGCGGGAAACCGGCGCGGAGGAAGGCGGGACGCTTTATTCCGACGCCCTTTCCGCTCCCGGCGGCCCCGCCCCGACCTATACGGCGATGTTCCGGCATAACGTGCCTGCCCTCATCGCAGCCATGCAGAAGAATTGAAGCAATCGGGAAGCGACCCGTGCCGGGTGTGCGGCTCTGGATTGCTTCGCTTTGCTCGCAATGACGAATGGTCAGGAAGCCTTTGCTGCCCCGTTCTGAGGTTTGGTAATCGGCCCTTTCGCATGGGCAAAGGAGCCGAGATCAAGCTCGCGGAAGAGGAGGCGTGACGGGTCAACGGGACCTGGCATGGTGAGCCGTCCGGGCGGCACGGGGCCGAAGCCGACCTTCGCATAGTAGGGCGCATCTCCCACGAGGATCACCAGCCTGTAGCCGAGCTTCTTTGCGTCGGCGAGACCCCTCTCCATCAGCTTGATGCCGCAGCCCTTGCCCTGCAGCGCCGGGTCCACGGCAAGCGGTCCGAGCATCAGGCCGGGCACGCCGCCAATATTGACAGGCCAGAAGGTGAGACTTCCCACCATGCGCCGCTCTGCCCCCTCGCCCGCAAAGGCGACATAGCAAAGTTCCGGCACGGGCTGATTGCCCTCACGCAGGCGCTGGGCCGTCTTGGCGTAGCGGCCCGGGCCGAAAGACAGGTCAAGCAGGGCATCAATGGCGGCCCGGTGCTCCGGCCGCTCGGCTTCGATCTCGAACATAGGACTGTAATCTCTCAGATCAGCGAAGGGTTTCGAGGGCAAGGCGCTTACCCCTCGCTGCCGCTTCCGCTCAGGCGGAAGGGGGAACGGTGCAGGCGATCGCGGACAAGAGGCGGCAAAACGCCCCATCCATCATTCGTCGTCGCTGCTGTGCCAGGCTGTAACCCATGCGCCGTTCCTCGAGCCGAAGCCCCTGCTCCGGACGAAGACGCGGATAGCATGGGAACAGGCGGTCGTAAAGCGGCATCAGAAAGCCCCTTCC
>NZ_JBATWS010000186.1:0-5143 GCF_049672805.1 Parvibaculum sp. | reverse complement strand
GATCAAACGTGCCCGAGACCGGTGCCGGCTTTTCCGCTTCGATGCCAAGTTCAGCCTGTGCCGTCGCGGGCGCAAGCCGCTCCTCGATCTCCGAAACCTGCGTCTGGACAGGGTTCGTGGCGCGGGCCTGTGCGGGCGCGGTCACCGGGCGAAGCGGCGCACGCTCCTGCGCCACGGCGCGGGTCTGGACAGGCGCTTCCGGCTGCCCAAGCTGAGCTGCCGCAACCTCGATGCCCGTGGCGACGACCGAAACACGCATCCGGCCATCAAGCGAGCTGTCGAAGGTCGAGCCGACGATGATGTTCGCATCCGGGTCCACTTCCGAACGGATACGGTTCGCCGCCTCATCCACTTCATAAAGAGTGAGGTCCATGCCACCGGTGATGTTGATGAGGACACCCTTGGCGCCCTTCATCGACACTTCATCGAGCAGCGGATTGGAAATGGCCGCTTCCGCTGCCTCGATCGCGCGATTTTCGCCCGTCGCCTCGCCCGTGCCCATCATGGCCTTGCCCATCTCGTTCATCACGGTGCGAACGTCCGCAAAGTCGAGATTGATGAGGCCCGGCTTCATCATCAGGTCAGTAATGCCGGCTACGCCCGAATGCAGCACCTGGTCCGCCATGCCGAAGGCGTCGGCAAAGGTGGTGTTCTCATTCGCAATCCGGAAGAGATTCTGGTTCGGAATGATGATGAGCGTATCGACATATTGCTGAAGGTCGCGAATGCCCTCTTCCGCAAGGCGCATGCGGCGCGTGCCTTCAAACTGGAAGGGCTTTGTCACCACGCCAACGGTCAGGATGCCATGCTCGCGGGCCGCCCGCGCAATGACGGGGGCCGCACCCGTGCCCGTGCCGCCACCCATGCCGGCGGTGATGAACACCATATGGGCGCCGTGGAGGTGCTCCACGATCTCATCCAGAGCTTCCTCGGCTGCGGCGCACCCCACTTCCGGACGCGAACCCGCACCCAAACCCTCGGTGATGGAGGCTCCGAGCTGGATACGGCGTTCGGCGGAGGACAGCGACAGCGCCTGTGCGTCGGTGTTCGCAACCACGAACTCCACGCCCTCAAGACCTGCCTCGATCATGTTGTTGACGGCATTACCGCCCGCGCCGCCAACGCCGAAAACGGTGATACGGGGCTTGAGTTCCTGCGTGTGCGGGACCGAAAGTTTGATGCTCATGACTGCCTCCTGGAAGCGAATTTGAATGGGGGGATCGGGGTTGCCGCACATCTTCGTCGTGGCGGCGGTTCTTCACCCCTGGTGCCGGGCGGTGCCGCAAGCCGCCCGAGTGAGCGTTCCGTGAAACTGCATCCCTGTTTTTCGCGCTGCATCAGAAGTTCTCCTTCAACCAGCGCCCGAACCGGCGGATATGCCCGCGCGGTGCAGCCGATGCGGCGTCATCATCAACACCTGCCGTTTCAAGAGGGGATATCTGCGAATAGATGAGAAGCCCGGCACAGGTCGAGAAGGCGGGTCCGCCTGTCGCTTCCGCCAGACCGCTGACACGGAGTGGTTGCCCGACACGCACCTGCTTGTCGAGCATCCTGCCTGCAAGTTCTCGCGCGCCATTGAGCTGCGCCGCGCCCCCGGTCAGCACCACACGTCGCCCCGCGAGCCGCCCATATCCGCTCGCTTCCATCCTGTCGCGCACAATCTCGAACGTTTCCTCCAGCCGTGGCTGAATAATGCCGGTCAGCATCGACCTTGGAATATGGTTGGCCGAATCAGTGTCACTCTCACCCACCTGCGGCACGTCGATCATTTCCCTCTCATCCGACGGGCTTGCAAGTGCGCTCCCGTACAGCGTCTTCATCCGCTCTGCATGAGCGAGCGGCGTAGAAAGCCCCCGGGCAATATCATTGGTAATATGATTCCCGCCAATTGGCACGGAATCGCAGTAGACCATCGCACCTTCGAAGAAGATCGAGAGCGAGGTCGTGCCGCCCCCCATGTCGATCATCGCGACACCGAGGTCCATCTCGTCTTCCACGAGACAGGCAAGACCGCTTGCATAGGGCGAGACAGCGATCCCCGAGACCGTGAGGTGGCAGCGCTCGATGCACACTTCGAGGTTGCGGAGCGGCCCGCGAAGGGCGCTGACCATGTGAACCTCAACGCCGAGCTTCTCGCCAAACATGCCGCGTGGATCGCGCACGCCGCGGCTTCCGTCCACCGAGTAATTGGTCGGAATCGCGTGAAGGACCTCACGCCCCTCCGGCTGGAAGTTTTCCTGCGCGTGATAGATGAGTCGCGAGACGTCATGGTCGGTCACTTCGCCGTTCGGAATGGACGCGCGCACACCGACCGTCTGGCTTTTCGGTTCTGCACCGGAGAAGCCGACCACCACATCGCGAATCGTGATGCCGGCCATGCGCTCGGCCGCATCGACGGCAACGCGGATTGCCTCTTCCGCCGCATCCATATCCACCACCGCGCCTGCGCGGATGCCGCGCGAGACCTGATGGCCGATGCCAATGACGCGCACCGGGGCGTGACCATTCGCCAGTCTGCCCGGCTCTATCTTGGCGATGAAGCAGGAGATCTTGTTCGAACCGACATCCAGCGCCGCAACAATGCCCGAACGCCCCACCGCGACGGGCCGACCCTGAAAACTACGCGATCCCAGAGAGACCATATTCATGTATTGCCTCCACGTGCGGCCCCGACCGGGCGCACCACGCCCTTGCCTGCCTTCGCCTGCATCGCAATCCCCCGCCCGCTCGCAGCGGTTTCCGTCAACTCGACCGATACGCGGTCGGGAAGACGCAGATCGACAGATACGATGTCCCGCGAAAGAATTCTGTGTTTCGAGTCCTGCGCCACCAGCGTTGCAAGGGCAGCAGACACGCCCGTTTCCGGCAGCTTCACATCGACGCCATTTTCAAGGCGGAGATTCCAGCGCCGATCACCCACACGCACGAAGGCCCGCACGCGCTGCAAAAGCTGCGGCTGCTCGGCCCTCATCAGTTTCAGAAGCTCAGGTGCCGCGCGCGGCGCACCAAACCCGACGATAAAGGGAAGATGCGCAAAATCCTGCACGCCATCATCGGTGATCGGCCGGCCGGAGGCGTCGATAAGCGAAAGTTCGCCGCCGCGCTGCCAGAGGGCAAAAGGCTCGCGCTCGGTAATCTCGATACGAATCGTATCCGGCAGAAGGCGCGTAACGGTCGCCGTCTCCACCCAGCCCAGCCGCTCGATTCGCTGACGCGCTGTTTCCGTATCAAATCCGAAGATCGGATCGCCGCGCTTCACGCCGACCGCCTGAAGAAGTTCATCCTTCTGCGTATGCGCCCGGCCCGTGACCCGCACATCCTGAATGGAGAAACCGGACAGCGCGAGAAGCTCGTTGACCTGGCCCGCCACGGCATCACGCGCGGCCTGTACATGACCGCCAATGCTCAAGCCATAAAGACCGATGGCACCGATCAGCGCGAATGCCCCCCACGCAAAGGGCTTCATCCCGAAGTCACCTTCGCGGAGACGTTCAAGCCAAAGGGCCGCCGCATTTCTGGGCTTCTCGCGGCGACGCGAAAGATGCTTCGCGCCCCCTTTCACCGACTTGCCACGCGGCGCGGCGCGAACACCGGTGCGCGACGGGACCTTCACCTGTCGCATGATGCGTCCTCCACCATCCAGCTCACGAGATCGCCATAGGAATAACCCGCAAGACCGGCCAGCTCCGGCACAAGCGAAGTCGGCGTCATGCCCGGCTGCGTGTTCACTTCGAGAAGAATGAGTTCGCTCTTGCCCGGCCGCGTATCGTCAAAGCGGAAATCAGCACGGCTCACACCGCGGCAGCCAAGCGCCTTATGCGCGGCGAGCGTGACGCGCTGCACTTCGGCATAGGTGTCGGCATCAATCGGCGCGGGAATGATGTGGCGCGAACCACCTGTCTTGTATTTCGCTTCGTAATCATAGAACTGCGTCGTGGCTACGATTTCCGTCACACCGAGCACTTCCTCGCCCATGACAGCGCAGGTGAGTTCACGGCCCGCAATGTAACGCTCCGCCATGACTTCCTCGCCGAGATTCCATTCCGGCGAGGTGAGTTCTTCCGGCGGACGATTGTCGCCTTCGCGGACGATGAAGACACCGACAGACGATCCCTCGCTCACCGGCTTGATGACATAAGGCGGGTCCATCACATGACCGAGCGCTGCCTGCGCGCGCGGCACAACAATGCCTTCGGCAACGGGCAGGCCCGCCGAACGGAAAACCTGCTTCGCACGCTCCTTGTGCATGGCGAGTGCGGATGCGAGCACACCGGAATGGGTGTAGGGAATGCCGAGAATTTCGAGCAGGCCCTGAACGCACCCGTCCTCACCCCAGCGGCCATGCAGCGCATTGAAAGCGACATCAGGCTTCAGAGAGAGAAGCTGATCGGCAATATCGCGCCCGACATCAATCTCCGTCACGCGGTAGCCGCGCGCTTTCAGCGCCTCGGCACATCCCCTGCCCGAGACGAGGCTGACTTCGCGTTCCGCGCTCCAGCCGCCCTTCAGGACGGCAACATGCTTGCCGCTCATACGCTGCCCTCCCCCCGCTTCAAACCAATGCGCCGAATTTCCCATTCGAGCGTCACGCCGCTCGTCGCCTTCACGCGGGCACGCACTTCTTCGCCCAGCTCTTCAAGATCGCTCGCCGTGGCGTCACCCGTATTGATGAGGAAGTTGCAATGAAGTTCGGAAACCTGTGCGCCGCCGCGCTTGAGACCACGGCACCCGGCAGCATCAATGAGCTGCCATGATTTATGCCCTTCCGGATTCTTGAAGGTTGAGCCGCCTGTCCGCATGCGCACGGGCTGCGTTGTCTCGCGCGAGGAAGTGATTTCGTTCATCCGCGCGAGAATGGCGTCCTTGTCATCGAGTTGCCCGCGAAACAGCGCCTCGACGAAAATGAAATCGTCGGATACGCCGCTATGCCGGTAGCGGTACTGCATGTCCGCATTGCTCAGCACATGGCGCTTGCCCTGCCGGTCAATCGCGACGGCCTCCACAAGCACATCTTTCGTCTCGCCGCCATAGGCCCCCGCATTCATGCGGAGCGCCCCGCCGACGGAACCGGGAATGCCGCGATAGAACTCAAGCCCTGTAATACCGGCTTCCTGCGCCGCGCGCGCAACAGCCACATCAAGCG
>NZ_JBATWS010000185.1:0-8738 GCF_049672805.1 Parvibaculum sp. | reverse complement strand
AGTTGCTGGCGTATAAGGCTTTCTTCGGACTCTGCGCGGAGTTCTGCCAAGTTGCAAGAGGGTGTTTCCGGCTGGACAAGCCGTTTGGCATGTAGATGATGTGCGCCAATTGCACCGCCCGGTCCCGGCCGGATCAGGCTGTGTATTCACATGTCAGAAGAATTGTCGCTGACCGGCGTGGCCAATGGGCACGGGGCCAAGGACGCGGTCGCAGAACCGCCGGCATGAAACCGCAGAAAGAAACAAGGAGAGCTGATCATGGCTGAAGCCTATATCGTCGCAGCCGCCCGCACCGCTGGCGGCCGAAAGGGCGGCAAACTGAAGGACTGGCACCCCGCTGATCTCGGCGGCAAGGTGCTCGACGATCTGATGAAGCGCACGGGCGCAGACCCTGAGCTGATCGAAGACGTGATCGTCGGCTGCGTGGACCAGGCGGGCGAGCAGGGCATGAACATTGCCCGCAATGCGGTGCTGGCCTCGGGGCTGCCGGAAAGCGTTCCGGCCACTTCGGTTGACCGTCAGTGCGGTTCTTCGCAGCAGGCGCTTCACTTCGGTGCGCAGGCTGTCATGTCGGGCGCGATGGATGTTGTCATCGCGGCAGGCATCGAAAGCATGACGCGCGTGCCGATGGGCATGCCGATCTCGCTGCCCTTCAAAAACGGCTTCGGCTTCTACAAGAGCCCGAACATTGAAGAGCGCTACCCGAACATCCAGTTCAGCCAGTTTGCCGGCGCCGAGATGATGGCCAAGAAGTACGGCCTCACCAAGGACGAGCTTGATGAATTTGGCTTCAACAGCCACCAGAAGGCGATCAAGGCGACGCAGGCGGGTCTTTTCGATGCTGAAATCGTTCCCGTGGAAGTGACGCTCGAGGATGGCTCGAAGGAAATCCACAAGGTTGACGAAGGTATCCGCTTCGATGCGAGCCTTGAGGCGATCAAGAACGTGAAGCTTCTCGCCGAAGGTGGCGCCATCACGGCGGCGACCTCCTCGCAGATCTGCGACGGTGCGTCGGGCGTCATGATCGTCAATGAGCGGGGCCTCAAGGCGCTTGGCGTCGAGCCGCTTGCCCGCATCCATCACATGACGGTTGTCGGCGGCGATCCGGTTATCATGCTGGAAGCCCCCATTCCGGGGACGGAGAAGGCGCTGAAGAAGGCTGGCATGAAGATTGACGATATCGATCTTTATGAAGTCAACGAAGCCTTCGCCTCCGTGCCGGTTGCCTGGGCGAAGCATCTCGGTGCGGACCCGGCCCGTCTCAATGTGCATGGCGGCGCGATTGCGCTTGGCCATCCGCTCGGCGCCTCCGGCACCAAGCTCATGGCGACCCTGGTCTATGCGCTCAAGGCGCAGAACAAGCGCTATGGCCTCCAGACCATGTGCGAAGGCGGTGGCCTCGCCAACGTGACGATCATCGAACGTCTCTAAGCGCCGCTGATTTTCGAAGTGAGGGCGGTGCGTCAGGCACCGCCCTTTTTCATGTGCGCTCTGGTCTCACGGCCAGCCGGTCATTTGCACTACGCATTTTTGGGGCAAGTCTGCTAGACTTGGGAATATCTCCCCGCGGGAGTTCGCCCCCTGAAGAAGAAACCTGCCATGAAGATGAAGGAACTTGAGGCCGCAACCGGTATCGGGCGCGAGACCATTCGCTACTATATCCGCGAGGGCCTGCTGCCTGAGCCCATCCGGCCGAAACGCAATGTCGCCACCTACGGGAAGGAGCATGTGAAGCGGCTCAATCTCATCCGGCGCCTGCAGCAGGAGCGCCATCTTCCGCTTTCCGTCATCAAAAGCATTGTCAATTCGGGCGGGGATCAGCCGGCGGGCAGCTTCGAGACGCTGATCGGGCTGGAGGTTGCCCTGGGGCCGTTGCTGGCTGATGGCCGCACCCTTGCGCCGATGACATTGCAGGATGTTGCCAGGGAAACGGGCTTTACGATTGAGGAGATCAGGCGGTTCGCCGCTGTCGGCGTCGTCCATATTGACGAGCGCGAGGATGGCGAATGGCTCAACCAGCGCAATATCCGCATCATGGAACTGATGCGCGCCTCGCGGGACGCCGGTTACACGCCGGAAATCGGCTATACGATCGAGAGCTACGAAATCTATCCCAAGATGGTAGAGCTTCTCGCCCGCCGCGCGGTGCTCGGATTCTATAGCCGCCTTGGCGACAAGCTCGACCAGCCGACGGCTGCGAAGCTTGCCGTGCATGGCATCGGCACGGTGAGCGAGATGATCCCGCTTCTCCTGATCGAGAAGATCGTGCGCGATGTGGAGCGCATCACCGCGACGGGTGAATTGCCCTCGGAAGAAGAGGATATCTGAGGCAGCAGCGCGCCGCCTCAGCCTGTCCGGCGCTCAGTCTCCCAGCACCAGCGTGTCGGCCTTGCGCCAATAGACCCAGTATTCCTCGCCGGTCTTGAAGGTGAATTCTTCAATGTCGCTTGAGACATTGGAGATGTCGGCCTGTAGGGGCGTGCCCGTGCCGATATCGAAGAAGACATTGCTGTAGCTGCCGAAATAGGCGACTTCGCCGACCTTGCCCTTCACATAGATGAGGCTCGGATCGGTCGGCTGCTTTTCATCGACGAAAATCTTTTCCGGGCGGACGGCAAGCGCGACCTTGCCCGTGGCCGTGCCCTTCAGCGTTATCTCGCCAAGGGAGCCGGTCTTCACCCGCACCTCGCCATTGCCGGCGTCGGTGGCCTCGCCTTCGATCATGTTGATCTTGCCGATGAAGTCCGCGACGAAGCGGTTCTTCGGCATTTCATAAAGCGTGGTGGGCGGTGCCACCTGCTGCACCGTGCCCGTATTCATCACGGCGATGCGGTTTGCCATGGAGAGCGCTTCGGACTGGTCATGCGTCACGATGACGAAGGTGATGCCGACCGTTTTCTGAAGGCGCACAAGCTCAAGCTGCATCGCCTCGCGCAGCTTCGCATCAAGCGCAGAAAGCGGCTCGTCGAGGAGAAGCACTTTGGGCCGCTTCACAAGCGCGCGGGCAAGGGCGACACGCTGACGCTGGCCGCCGGACATTTCATCCGGCATGCGCTTGCCGAGATGGCCAAGCTTTACAAGATCGAGTGCCTCGGCGACACGCTCCTTGATTTCCTTTGCCGGCCGGCGATCCATCTTGAGACCGTAGGCAACATTCTGCTCGACCGACATATGCGGGAACACGGCATAGGACTGGAACACCATGTTGATCGGCCGCTTGTTCGGCGGCACGTTCGACATTTCCTGCCCGTCCACAATGATGCTGCCATGGGTCGGCACTTCGAAGCCGGCCAGCATGCGCAGCAGTGTGGTCTTGCCGCAGCCTGACGGGCCAAGCAGGGCGAAGAACTCACCCCGCCTCACCTCGAGGTCCACATTATCCACCGCCTTCACATTGCCGCCGAATATCTTGCTGACATTCTTGATCTGAATGATGGGCGTGTCGGATAGGGTCTGGTCAGCCATTAGCTCTTGTCCAAATGTTCCGACAGGCCGCTCAGGCGGCGTTGCTCAGCATGTTGTTTCTGTTCTGCATCCGAAGCGCGAAGGCGGTGACGACCAGCGTGACAAGGATGAGAACGGTGGATGCCGCGTTTACTTCAGGCGTCACCGAGAAGCGAACCATCGAATAGATCTTTACCGGGAAGGTGACCGTCTCGGGGCCCGAGGTGAAGAAGGTGATGACGAAGTCATCGAGCGAAAGGGTGAAGGCAAGCAGGGCGCCTGCGATCAGGCCCGGCTTCATGTGCGGAACCACGACATCGCGGAAGACCTGAAACTCGCTTGCGCCGAGGTCACGCGCACATTCCGCGAGCTCGGGGTTGAAGCTTTCAAGCCTTGCGCGAATAACGATGGCCGCGAAGGGGAACGAAAAGGCGATATGGGCGATGGTGATAGCGGACAGGTTGAACGGCCAGGGAAGGCCCGTCGGCCAGCCGATACGCGCGAAGAACACCATCATCGCCACGCCCATGCAGATTTCGGGAATGACGATCGGCAGCGCCATGGCGCCTTCATAGATGGCCTTTCCCCGGAATCGGAAGCGCCAGAGAACATAGGCCGTCAGTGCGCCGAGAATGGTGGAGAAAATCGTGCAGAAAACGGCAATGGTCAGCGAGTTGCCAAAGGCAAGCATCAGCGACTCATTGTTGAAGAGCTTCACATAGTAGTCGGTGGTGAAGCCGCGCCAGACGATGTTGCGGCGGCTGTTGTTGAAGCTGAAGACGATCAGCCCGATGATCGGCGCATAGAGGAAGAAGAGCGTCACTGCCACCGTTGCGCGCAGCCAGAAGCGGCGCGAATAGTCGAGCGGGCCCATCGGGTCAGGGTTGCGTTTGAACAGCCTCATTTCGTCCCCCTGCCGTCCTTGCGCATCAGGAATGCGCGGATCGCGAGCGCGAAGAAAGTTGCATACATCAGAAGGAAGCTGAGCGCGGCGCCGAAGGGCCAATTATTCGCTCCCTTGAACTGGTTGCCGATGACATTGGCGATCATCTGGCTGTCCGTTCCGCCGAGAAGGTCTGGCGTGAGATAGGAGCCCATCGCCGGAATGAAGGTGATGATGACGCCGCTCGCAATGCCGGGCAGGGCAAGCGGTACCACGACCGAGAAGAAGGTGCGGAAATGGCCTGCGCCCAGATCAAGGCTCGCTTCGAGATAGGAGCGGTCCAGCCTGTCGAGCGCCGCATAGAGCGGCAGCACCATGAAGGGCAGATGCACATAGACAAGGCCGAACACGACCGCCGTGTTGTTGTACAGCAAATGCAGTGGCGAGAAGGGGCCGATCAGCGTGTTGTCGCCAAGGCCGACAAAGGAGAGCAGCCAGTCGGCATGGACGACCAGCCATTCAAGCCCGTTATTGATGAAGCCGTTTGTGCGCAGCACCGCGATCAGCGCATAGGTGCGAATCAGCAGATTGGTCCAGAAGGGCAGGATGATGAGCAGCAGCAGCCACATCCGCACATTCGGCTTGGCAAAGACAATCGCAATAGCAACCGGGAAGGCGACGACCAGAGAGATGAAGGTCGTCGCGGCTGCCATCCAGATCGATTTCCAGAAGATGCCGAGATAGAGCGGTTCAAGCGCGCGCGCATACTGGTTCAGGTTCCAGTCGAGCGTGGTGTCAATGATCCCGGTCTTCGAGCTGAAGCTGTAAAGCCAGATCAGAGAGAGCGGAATGATGAAGAAGGCGACCAGCCAGAAGGTCGGCGGCGCAAAGGCAGCCCAGAAGGCGCGTGCCGAAGTCTTCCAGTTGTCCATGCGGCAACCCTCCCGAGGGGTATAACAGGAACCAAATGTCACAAGGCCGACCGGCGCGGGATTTCCCGTTCCGGTGAGGCGGCTCGAATGCTGTTGCGGCTCCCCCGCCAGCCCTCGTCCCGCTTTCCATTTCCGCGACAGAAGTAAGCACAGCCGCGGAAAAGGAAAAAGGGGCAGGATTGAAAAAGGCGGGCAGTTGCCTGCCCGCCCTTGAGCCGCTTATTAGGCGGCGTTGATCTTGGTGCAGAGCTCTTCACGCATCTGCGCGACCTCCTCACCGAGATAGAGCGCAACCTCGGACACTTCGAGAACGTCTTCCGGCGGGAAGGTGATCGCGTTGTTCTGATATTCTTCATCCATCAGTTCGAAGGCGGCCTTATTGGGCGTGGCGAACTGGATGTATTCCGCGATCAGCTTGTGAACTTCTGCATCGTGGACGTAGTTGATGAAGGCATGAGCGTTTTCCGGGTGCGGCGCGTTTGCCGGAATGGCCAGTACGTCTTCCCAGATGAGACCGCCTTCCTTCGGCACGATGTAGTCCACATCATCGTCTTCGGTCATGAGCTGGGCGATGTCGCCGCTATATTCCATCGTGACATCGACTTCGCCGGAAGCGAGCAGATCCTGGCCGTTATCTTCGGCGAAGGACTTGATGCGCTTCTTCTGCTTGATGATGAGTTCAGCGGCAGCTTCGTTCTCGGCGCGGTCGGTTGAGTTGAGCGAGTAGCCGAGATATTTCAGCGCGCAGCCGAGCATGGTGCCGCATTCGGCAAGAAGCGCGATCTTGCCGGCATGGGTGTCGTCGTCATAGAGCACACCCCAGCTATCCGGCGTCGATTTGACGGCAGACTTGCGGTAGCCGATGCCGACCGTACCCCACATATAGGGGAGCGAATATTTGCGGCCCGGATCGAAGGGCTCATCCATGAAGCGCGGATAGATGTTCGCGATGTTCGGGATCTTCGAATGGTCGAGCTGCTGGAGCATGCCCGCTTCGATCATGCGGGGCACCCAGTCGTTCGACGGCACGACCACGTCATAGCCGGTATTGCCGCCGCGCATCTTGGCGAAAAGTTCGGACACGTCGCCGAACAGGTCCATCGTCACCTGAATGCCGGTTTCTTCCTGGAAATCGGCAAGCGTCGTTTCGCCGATATAGGTGTCCCAGTTGGCGAAAGTGAGCTTCTTCTCCTCGGCGGCTGAAACGAATTTCGGTTTTGCGGTTAGCGTGATGCCAACGGCTGCCGCTCCGGTCATGAACTGACGGCGCGACAGAGCGCTGAGCAGTCCGGACATGCCTCTTTTGCGGTTCATTGGATGTCGTCCTCCAAATTGAGATGTCTGTGCCCCGCCCCTGCCGTACTGAGGTCGAGCGGCCGAGAGATCATCAGTGTTCAATGGATTTTATTGAAGCGCAAGCGAGGCGGGCGGCTCGTTGCGGCGATTGCGTAAAAAAATCGGGCACTGTGCCCTGATGCCCGCAGACCCTCCCGTGCGCGAGAGAGCTTGTCGCCGATTTCTGTTGCCGTGCAAAACGACGTAATCGCAATGACGGAAATGTGATCGGCGGGATTTTCGAGCATCGCCGCCCTTCTCACGTTACAATTCCTCCATGATTGTCACC
This sequence comes from Parvibaculum sp., assembly GCF_049672805.1. Classification (GTDB taxonomy): domain Bacteria; phylum Pseudomonadota; class Alphaproteobacteria; order Parvibaculales; family Parvibaculaceae; genus Parvibaculum. The sequence goes on along the minus strand of NZ_JBATWS010000185.1, from coordinate 1,855 downwards.
ACCGAAGAAGAACTGGAAGGCCTCAAGGCGATAGGCCGCATCGTCGCGCAGGTGCTTGCCGGGATGGGCGCTGCCATAGAGCCGGGCATGACCACGCGCGAGCTTGATGCGCTGGGTCGCGCGCTGCTCGAGAAGGAGGGCGCGCGTTCCGCGCCGGAACTTTCCTATGAGTTTCCGGGTGCCACCTGCATCAGTGTGAATGAGGAAGTCGCGCATGGCATTCCGGGCGAGCGGATCATTCGCCCCGGCGATCTCGTCAACATAGATGTGTCGGCGGAGAAGGATGGTTTCTTCGGCGATACGGGGGCGAGCTTTCCCGTGCCGCCGGTGAAGTCGCATGTCGCGCGCCTCTGCCGCGACGGGAAGCGCGCCATGTGGGAGGGCATCCGCGCCGTGCGGGCCGGGGGCAGGCTCAACGCCATTGGCGAGCGCATCGAGCGTTTCGCGCAGAAGGGCGGCTATACGCTGATCCGCAATCTGGCGAGCCATGGCGTCGGCCGCTCGCTCCATGAGGAGCCTGAGGGGATTTCCACCTGGGCCGATCCCTCAGACCGGCGGCTCATTCGGGAGGGGCAGGTCTTCACCATTGAGCCGTTCCTCTCGATGGGTGGCCATGTGGCGGAAGAGACAGGGGATGGCTGGACATTGGTGGCCGATCCCGTGGCACCCACTGTCCAGTACGAACATTCCCTTGTCGTGACCAGGAACGGGCCGGTGATCCTGACGCTGCCGTGAGCGACGCCACCCACTCCCCAAGTGCCCTTGACAAGCCTGCCCCACTCTCTTAAATGAGAATAAGTCGCAAGAGCGACTTATGAGGACCAGGACAATGCGTGATCTCTGCAAGACCATCAGCTACGGAACGCTTCACTTCGCGGTGGGGTTCGGCGTGACCTATGCGCTGACTGGCAATGTGGGCATTGCGACGGGCGTGGCGCTGATCGAGCCTGCCGTGAATACGGTTGTCTTCTATTTCCACGAGAAGGTCTGGGCGCGCCTGCCGGCCTTTCTGCAGCGCCGCAAGGGCGCGGTGCCTGCCTTTCGTCAGCCGCTTCACGCCTGAGTTGCGTCAGCCCCAGGCCCAGACGGGCTGTTCAAGCTCTGCGACCCGCGTTGCGCGGGCGCGCAGGCCCACTTCCGCAAACTGATAGAGCAGGGCCGCAGTCGGCGCATGAATGTGGTCATCGCCGATCAGAAGGCGGATCACGGGCCGCTCGCTTTCCGGGATGGTGAGAAAGACGGGTGAGCCGGGCCGCTCCAGTTCGGCAAGCGGGATATGGTGGATCGAGGCGACTTCTGCCTCATTGGGCCGCATCCGCGCCGTTTCCGCCGCCCAGACGACGACCGGCGTTATGAGATAGCCGGAGCGGGTCGGGTAATCGTCGAGCACGCCCAGCACCTCGCTGCGGGGGAGTTCGAGCGCCACTTCCTCCGACAATTCGCGTAAGGCGGCCTCGACCGGCTCCTCGCCCTGATCGAGCCGCCCGCCCGGCAGCGCCCATTGGCCCGCATGGGAGGAAAGCCTCGGCGTGCGCCGCGTCAGCAGGAAGGCGGCGTTCTCCTCATGCGGCACTACGGTAATGGCGACGGCGGCCCGTTTCAGCCCTTCAGCGGCCAGCGACCGGCGCTCGAAACGCGCAAGCCGTTCGGTGAGCTGCATCCGCAAGCGGTCGTCAAAGGCGTGTTTCATCGATTTCCCTTTTTCCCGATTCCATAGCATAGGGGTGGGAAAAGCGGCTAATTCCGCCTTTGGACGTTAATTTTCGTGCCAATGTGAGCCAATTTAAAAGTGAATTAACCATATGCGGCCAGTCTTCTGGTGCAGGGTCACAAAAGGACCATTGCACAGTGGGGG
>NZ_JBATWS010000184.1:0-5247 GCF_049672805.1 Parvibaculum sp. | reverse complement strand
CATCACCGGCATCTTCATGCTCGTGGCGCTGGTGATTGTGCTTCTGACGGATCGACAATTCCGCCGTTACCATCTGTTCGGTCGCTTCTGGCGGCCCGACTGGCAGCGCTATCGCGACATATGGCGGCTTGGTCTGCCCATCGGCATGACCCTCGCCTTTGAGGTCATGGTGTTCAACGCTGCCGTGCTGCTGATGGGGCTTTTCGGTGCAAGCGCGCTTGCCGCCCATTCCATCGCCCTGCAACTCGCCGCGATTTCCTTCATGGTGCCGCTCGGATTCGGGCAGGCGGTGACGGTGCGTGTCGGCCTTGCGCATGGCGCGGGCGACCGCGACGCAATCACGCGCGCAGGCTGGACGCCGCTTGTCATGGGCGTCAGCTTCATGAGCGTCATGGCGCTCTTCATGATCCTGTTTCCCGAAACGCTGATCGGCATTTTCCTTGATGGCTCCGTCGCCGAAAATAGCGACGCCATCCGCCTTGCCATTTCCTTCCTCGCCATTGCAGCACTCTTTCAGGTGTTCGATGGCGCGCAGGTGATCGGCGCGGGGATGTTGCGCGGCCTGCAGGATACGCGCGTGCCCATGCTCTTTGCGGCAACGGGATATTGGCTGATCGGCCTGACCACGAGCGTCATTCTCGCCTTCCCCTTCGGCTTTGAAGGCGTCGGCATCTGGCTCGGCCTTGCCACGGGGCTTGCTGCCGTGTCGGCCATGATGATCTGGCGCTGGTCACGGCGTAAAAGGCTGGGCCTCGACGCGCCCCTCCCCCACCGCGGGAGCTGAAACGCGCGCGCTTCTCTTGTGCCGCATGTTGACACCGATATGATGCCCCTCACCGACAAGACGCAAAAAAATAAAAGCCGGTTGAGAAGGATCGAAACATTGCCGAGTGCCGCCCGCCACTTCCTGTCCATTGCCTTCGTCGTCGCGCTTTCTGTCACCCTTACCGCTTTCGCATCGGCAGAACCGCGCGCTGTGGAAGTGTCAAACAGGCAACTTCTGTGGAACCCGCAAGATCGGGGCGAAACGAAAACCGGTTCGCTCATCTGGGCAGGCGGCGTGGAAATCAGTTCGCAGGATGGTGATTTCGGCGGCTGGTCGGGCCTCGCCGTCAGTCCCGATGGCTCATCGCTTCTCGCCGTTTCCGACAAGGGGCACTGGCTCACCGCCATCATTCTCTATGATGAGCGCCAGCGCCTTTCTGGCCTGGTCGAAGCGAAGATCGCGCCCATCCTCGGTCTTGATGGCAAGCCCGTCGCCAGCAAGCAGCTAGGCGATGCAGAGAGCCTTGCCGTTGATATCAGCCCTTCCGGCTCGCTGATGAACACGGCCTATGTGAGCTTTGAACGCGCGCATCGCATCTGGCGCTATGACCTCAAAAGCGCGGGCGCAGAAGCGAGACCCGAACAGATCCTGACCCAGCGCCATTTCGGTCGGCTCAACAGCAATGGCGGCATTGAATCGCTGGAGCTTCTGCCGCCTGCGAAGGATGGCGGCAGGAAGCGGGTTCTTGCCATTACCGAAGACACGCTGGATCCGCGCGGCAACATCAAGGCCTTCATCGCCGACGGGCATGACCTTGCCTGGTTCGGCGTGAAACCGCACCAGCCCTTCAAACCGACTGACATTGCCCTTACGCCCGCTGGCGACCTGTTGATGCTGGAACGCCGCTTCTCGCTTCTCGGCGGTGTCGGCATGCAGCTCCGCCGCATCAAGGGCGAGGACATCGTGCCGGGTGCGGTGGTGGATGGCGAGGTGCTGGTGAATGTCGGCCAGCGCTATTCGATTGACAATATGGAAGGCCTCGCCGTCCGCGAGGATGAGAACGGCGATTTGCTGATCTACATGATCTCGGATGACAATTTTAATCCGGTGCAGCGCACGGTGCTGCTCATGTTCCGCCTGAAACAATAGGCCTTACGCGCCGCCAAGACCCGGCAGCGGGCGGATGGAAGAACGAAGACACCAGGCCGGCAGAAGCTGGCCGAGCGCCCACGCAAACTGGATTCCGGCTTCGACACCCACACGCCAGCCAAGCGCCTCGTCAATCACCATCCCGCTGCGCAGATGGAACAGAGACGAAAAGACGATGCCGGCGAAAAGCGCGGCGAAGAACGGCGCATGCCACCACGGAATGCCCCTCAGCCAGTCAAAGAAGAGAACGGCCACAAGCTGGCCGACAAACATCGCCGCGAAGAAAACAAGCGCGAGCGGATAGGGCGCAATCTCCGCCTCAAGATCGCGGATCAGGCCAGCGTGAAAGGCCCAGCCAATCGCGCCGCCGATAAGCGCCCAGCTCACCAGCACCGCCCCGAAAGTGAGGTCCGGCCCGTAGCGGCGGCTTGTCAGGTTGATAATGAAAAAGACGAGCGGCAGAACCACATAGCCCATCGTGAGCCAGCCGGACGGATCAAGCCGCGGGTCGATCTCCGCCAGCACATCAAGCTGGGGCACAGGCTCATCGCGCAGGCAGAAGGCAAGGAGGAGGGCTGCACATAGTGCGATCACCGGCAGGATCAGCCGGATAACCGCCGTGACAAAGCGGGAGATACGGCCCGGTCGCCGAAGCGGGACGCGATCAACCCCCTTATCAAGCATCTGAACCCCCGAAAACGCACTGCCGCAGCTTAGCCGGGCAGCCCTGCCCCCGGAAGCCCGGACGTGGCATGATCCCACAGAATGGTAAATGCCTGCTCACGCACCCCCGCCGGGCACAAAAAAAGCGGCCCGAAGGCCGCTCTTTTCAGATTGATCGAAGACGGATCAGGCTGCAGCAGCAGCTTCGGTCTTCTTGACGATTTCGCGCTTCAGCTTCTGCGCCCGCGCGGAGAGCTGATCGTCCGACGCCTTGAGCAGGAAGAGGTCAAGACCGCCATTATGCTCGACCGAGCGGAGCGCATGGGCCGAAACACGCAGGCTGACCTGACGGCCAAGCACATCGCTGATGAGCGAGACCTGGCAAAGATTCGGGAGGAACCGGCGCCGCGTCTTGCGGTTCGCGTGGCTCACATTGTTACCCGACATCACGGCTTTGCCGGAGAGTTCGCAGCGGCGGGACATGAACGAGTTCCTTCAAAAATTCACGAGGATTGCCGCGAAAACGCGCAATCCGTACAGGTGCGGACGTATAGAAGGCCGTCCCCCGCCCGTCAAGGGCGAAAGGGCATTCAGCCCGCTTTCCCGCCCCCCAAAACCAGCGAAAGAAGGCGCCTTGCCGCGATTGTGGGGGTCTCCCGGCCTTCCGCCACCGCCTTTTCAAGCTCCGGCAGAAGATCAGAGGCCCGCTTGTCCGCCTTGAGGGCGGCGAAAAGCCCTTCCCGAATCTCGGTCCACATCCAGGCCTGCGCCTGCTCTGCCCGGAGCCGCGCCAGTTCGCCCGCCTCGGACAGCGCCTTGTGATGCCCCTGAACGGCTTCCCAGACCTCGGAAAGTCCCTCCCCCTTCAGCGCAGAAGCAAGCAGCACATCCGGCGCCCAGACAGGATATTTCGGACGCATCAGATGAAGCGCAGTCTTGTATTCGAGCCGTGCGCGCTTCGCAGCCGGGATGAGATCCCCATCCGCCTTGTTGACCACGATCAGGTCAGCAAGTTCCATAATGCCGCGCTTGATGCCCTGCAATTCGTCGCCACCACCCGGCGACAGCAACAGCAGGAACATATCGACCATATCGGCCACCGCCGTTTCGGACTGGCCGACACCCACCGTTTCAATAATGACGACATCAAAGCCTGCCGCCTCGACCAGTAGCATCGCCTCGCGCGTGCGGCGCGCCACACCGCCCAGCGTGCCGCCCGAGGGCGAGGGGCGGATAAAGGCATTGGGATCGCGAGCAAGCATCTCCATCCGCGTCTTGTCGCCAAGGATGGAGCCGCCGGTGCGGGCAGAAGAGGGGTCGATGGCAAGAACCGCGACCTTCAGCCCCTGCGCCGTCAGATAACAGCCAAAGGCTTCGGTAAAGGTCGATTTGCCGACGCCCGGCGCGCCTGAAAAGCCGATGCGTATTGCCTTGCCCGTGTCGGGCAGCAGTTCCACCAGCAGCTTCTGTGCGACTTCCTGATGGTCGGCACGGGAGGATTCGACAAGCGTGATGGCGCGGGCAAGCGCAGCGCGGCGCCCTTCGCGCACAGCGCGGGCAAGTTCCCCGACATCCGGCACCCCCCTGCTCAGCGCGCGGCGCTCAGCCTGCTTTTGTTCTGTCCCGCTCATGGTCTCAGTTGCATACTTGGCCGGGCCTGCCACGTCCAGCCCTGCCAAGGCAGGGGACGGACCGAACGCAGGGGAACCGGCCATATTCATCGGAGGTTCATCTCGCGAAAGGGAAAATGAGCCCATGTCCGGGATAAGGAACGAAACCACCAGCGAAGCAGTGCAGAAGCGGAGAAGGCGCGGGCTTCACGCATTCCCGAAGCTCTGCCTTGCCGCCGCCCTTGCGCTTGCCGCCGGCACGGCAAGCGGTGCCACAACGCTCCCTGCCGCATCTGTCGGCCCGAAGCCTGACATTAAGGCCGACTACACCGTCTATATTGGCGGTCTTCAGGTTGCCACAGGCTCCATGATGGCGACGCTGGGTGGCGAGACCTATCTTCTGGAAAACACGCTCGGCTCTGCCGGTGTTGCCGCCCGCTTCTGGGACGCGCACTGGACCATGACGAGCAAGGGCACGATCAGCGAAGAAGCGGTACGGCCGAGCCTCTTCGAGTTCTCCGCCACGGAGAAGAGCAAAACCAAGTCGCGCGAAATCCGCTATGACGGGCGCGGTGTGCCGAGCCTTACCTTCGAGCCGCCGGAGCCGGAAGAGGAAACGGCGCAGATAACGCCCCGCCTCTATCGCCATACGCTTGATCCAGTGAGTGCATTCCTGCTGCCAGTTGCGACAGATGGAAATCCCTGCGACCGCAGCCTTCCCATTTTCGACGGCAAGCGCCGCTACGATCTGCAACTCACCTTCCATAGCGAGACAAGCGTGACGACACGCGATGGCGGCTATAGCGGTGAGGCCATCAAATGCCGGGTGCGCGTGAAGCCGGGCGACGGCATGGAACGTGGAAAACTCACCAACACGCTGGAGCGCCGCGACGACACATGGATCTGGCTCGCGCCGGTGGGCGACGGGTCACTCTACATTCCTGTGCGGGTGCAGATGCGCACGCCCATTGGCGGCGCCGTTCTCGATGTTGTGAAACTTCATCAGAATAAAGAAACAACCGTGGCGGCGGCCGAGTAGCAGCAGGCACTCACCCGTTC
>NZ_JBATWS010000183.1:0-7255 GCF_049672805.1 Parvibaculum sp. | reverse complement strand
GCGCAGATCCGGGAAAACGGCATCTGCCGCCGCGCGGGAAGGCGTGCCGCCATACATGGCTTCCGGTTTCGCATCATCCGAGACAGCCGAGCAGCCGGCCAGCAGAATCGTCCCAGCCATGAGAAGCGCAGCGGCGGCGACACCGGTGCGCGCCTTTGCGGCAAGCGACCTGCTCTCGCGATGCACTGTCTGATCCCATGTCGGGTACGACATTCCGAACTCCTGTCCTGTTGCGCCTTCCGGCGATATTCCGCTCTGAATTATACCGAGATTCGGGCTTGCCCGCCTGCCCCCGGGGCGGACAGAGGCAAGCCTATAGTATAGGCTGATAACACGAAACCATTTGTCGCTGCCAAGAGGCAGCAACAATGGGGTCTGGGGCCGTGGTTTCGGTAAATCAGCCCGGCAGATCAGAGGGAAGTTCGGGAAAATACCAGATGAGCCTGAAAGAGACATCCGCCAGTGACAGCAAGCCGAAGAAGCGGAAGTCGGCCCCGAAAAAGCCAAAACCGTCAAAGCCGGCCATGGCGGAAAAGCCCGAAGCAGCCCCCCCGCCGCCTCCCGCTCAGGAAGAGCGGCCCCGCGACTATGTGATCCGGGATCTCGGCCTTCTCGCTACGAACCTGCTCCGCGCCACCAATCTCGGCCAGAAGGCGGCGCGCCTGCTGATGCAGAACGAGAACACCGCCACAAACACCAACCACGCCATGCACGACTTGCAGCGTGTGGGCCGTGCGCTGATGGATGTTGCCGCCAGCTATATGCGCAACCCCGCAAAGATTGTGGAGGCGCAAACCGCCCTCCTTGAGGGGTATCTCAACCTCGCCACCAACATCACGCGCCGTCTGCTGGGCGAAGAAGTCGGGCCTGTCGCCACGCCGAGCCGCAGCGACAAGCGGTTCCGTGATCCCGACTGGCAGGAAAACATCATCTTCGACCTGATGAAGCAGACCTATCTGCTCACCAGTAAATGGATGACGGACCGCGTGCGCCTTGCTGCCGATGTGGATGCGCATACGCGCGACAAGGCGGATTTCTATGTCCGTCAGATGGCGAATGCCTTCTCGCCTTCAAATTTCCTTCTGACCAACCCGGAAATCCTGCGCACGACGCTTGCGTCGAATGGCGAAAACCTCGTCGCCGGTATGGAGCATCTGCTGGAGGATATCGAGCGCGGCGGCGGCCGCATCCAGATCCAGCAGACGGATATGGACGCCTTCCGCCTTGGTGAGAATGTTGCAACCACGCCGGGCAAGATCATCTATCAGAATGATCTGATGCAGCTCATCCAGTATGAGCCGACCACGGAGAAAGTGTACAAGCGCCCGCTCGTCATTTTCCCGCCCTGGATCAACAAATATTACATCCTCGATCTGACGCCCGATAAGTCGCTCGTCAAATGGTGCCTCGACAAGGGCTATACCGTTTTCGTGGCAAGCTGGGTGAACCCGGATGCACGCCTCGCGCTCAAAACCTTCGGCGACTACATGACCGAAGGTGTCTATGCAGCGCTTGATGCCGTGGAAAAGGCGACCGGCGAGCGCGAGGTCAATGCCGTCGGCTATTGCATCGGCGGCACGCTGCTCGCCTGCTCTCTCGCCCATATGGCCGCGCGCGGGGATGAGCGCATCAGATCCGCGACCTTCCTTGTCACGCAGGTGGATTTCACCGAGGCGGGGGAACTCAAGGTCTTTATCGATGAAGAGCAAATCTCCGACATTGAACGCCAGATGCATGAGGAAGGCGGCTATCTGAAGGGGTCCACCATGGCCTCCACCTTCAACATGCTGCGTTCGAACGACCTCATCTGGAACTACGTCGTCAACAACTACCTGCTCGGCCGCGAGCCGATGCCTTTCGACATTCTGTTCTGGAATGCAGATGCCACGCGACTTCCTTCCGCCATGCATGTGTTCTATCTGCGCGAATGCTATCTCGAGAACAAACTCGCCGAAGGCCGCATGGTGCTTGAAGGCGAGACGCTCGATCTCGGCAAGGTGAAGGTGCCTGTCTATCTGCAATCAAGCCGTGAGGACCACATCTCTCCCTATCGCTCTGTCTATAAGGCGACGCGCCTCTTTGGCGGCCCGGTGCGTTTCATCTGCGCAGGCTCCGGCCATATTGCCGGCGTCATCAACCCGCCCGCGAGCGGCAAATATAATCACTGGCTGAACGACGCCCTGCCCGCGACGCCCGATGAATGGTTCGCAGGTGCCACCGACCACAAAGGCTCATGGTGGCCCGACTGGGAAAACTGGCTCTCCGAAAAATCCGGCCCGATGGTTCCCGCCCGTATTCCCGGCAGCGGCAAGCTCAAGGTGCTGGAGGAAGCACCGGGCTCCTATGTGCTGGTGAAGAGCGAGGATTGAGCCGCGTCACCAAACTCGTCATTGCGAGCGAGGCGAAGCAACCCGGAGCGGCCCCGCGCAAACCCCTTCGCCGAAATAGTCTCTCGGCAGATTGAGGCGCACAGGCTAGCTTGCCTTGCCGCCATTTTGCGGCGCCTGCCGGATACGCCATCTTGACCCTGACCGTCACCCTCGCCGTTCTTCTTTCCGCCCTTCTCCATGCAAGCTGGAACGCCCTTGTGAAAAACGGGGCCGACCGGCTGATGACGATGGGCTGGCTTGCCGGGGCAACCGGGCTTGTGGCGCTGCCCCTCCTCTTTTTCGTACCGCTGCCGTCGGGGGATGTGTGGAAAATCCTCATCCTCTCCTTCGTGCTTCATGCGGGCTACAAGCTCTTCCTTGTGAAATGCTATGAGCATGGCGATTTCGGACAGGTCTATCCGCTCTCGCGCGGCCTCGCGCCTGCCATCGTCACGATTGTCGGCGTCTTCTGGCTTGGTGAAATCCTGCCCACCGAAGCCTTTATCGGCATCGCGCTCATCGCGCTTGGCATTGTGAGCCTCGCCTTTCGCCGCACGAATGGCGCGGGCCTGCCGAATGACCCGCGCGCACTCGCCTATGCCCTGGGCACATCGCTTTTCATAGCGGCCTATACGCTAAACGACGGCGTGGGCGGGCGCGTGGCGGAAAGCCCGCATGTCTATGTGATCTGGCTCTTCTTTTTTGACGGGCTGATCTTCTTCCTCATTGTGCTCTGGCGTCGCGGACGCGCCTTTCTCGTGCCGCAAAGGGCAATGGCCATCGGCGCGGCGGGCGGCGTCATGTCCGTTGTCGCCTATTGGCTTGTCATCTGGGCAATGACCCTCGCTCCGCTCGGCCCGGTGGCCGCTCTGCGGGAAACAAGCGTTGTCTTCGCAGCCCTCATCTCCGGTTTTCTCATGAAGGAAGGCCTTGGCTGGCGCGCCGTCACCGCCGCCTGCGTGGTGGCCGCGGGCGTCGTGCTGCTCAAGGTTCAGATGTAATCCGGGAGATGGCTTCGCAGATGGTGCGGAGCGTCGCGCTCTTCAAGCGGGGATATTGTCTGCCTGCGGAATCGGTCCCCGTGTCTTGCGAACGGGGCCATAACGATGCAGAAGGCGTCAGAGATTGACGCCCAGCCCCTCATCCGCGCCGATCATGATGTTGAGGCACTGCACGGCCTGACCGGATGCGCCCTTGCCGAGATTGTCGAGAAGCGCCACCGCCCTCACCTGCTTTGTCGCCTCATTGCCAAAGACGAAAAGCTTGAGGTTGTTCGTGCCGTTAAGCCCCTCCGGGTCAAGCTTCGTCATGGCAGCGCTTTCCTCAAGCGGCACAACGGAAACGAAACGCTGCCCTTCATAGGCACGCGACAGCACCTCATGCACTTTCGCAACGCTGGGCGCGGCAGGCAGCGCCCAGAGCTGCAGCGGCACTTCCACAATCATGCCCTGCGCATAGCGGCCAACGCTCGGCGCGAAAAGCGGCGGATGGGCAAGGCCCATATTCTGCTGCATCTCGGGAATATGCTTGTGCGCAAGGCCGAGCGCATAGGTGCGATAGGCTTCGAGCGTGTAGTTGGGGGCCGCCTTGTCTTCGAACTCGGCAATCATCTGCTTGCCGCCGCCCGAATAGCCCGACACGGCATTGATCGTGACCGGCCAGCTTTCCGGCATCAGCCCCGCCATAACGAGCGGGCGCACAAGCGCGATGGCACCTGTCGGATAGCAGCCGGGATTGGTGACGCGAGTAGCGCCCGCAATCTCCGCCCGTTGCTCGGAGGACATTTCGGGAAAGCCGTAAACCCAGCCCGCGCTCACGCGATGCGCGGTCGAGGCATCTATGACGCGCGTGGTGGAATTGTCGATCAGCGACACGGCTTCGCGCGCAGCATCATCCGGCAGGCAGAGGATCACAATGTCTGCCTCGTTGAGCGCCTCTTTCCGTGCGGCAGGATCCTTGCGCCTGTCATCGCCCAGCGAAATGAAGCTGAGATCATCGCGCCCATCGAGCCGCGCGCGGATTTCGAGCCCCGTTGTCCCCGCTTCGCCGTCGATGAAAACCTTGGTGGTCATGTCTCAAATCCATTCCAGATACAGCCGCTCTGCAGGATACCCCCTGCAAGCGCGAGCGGACAGGCAAGATACGAAAAAGGCGCCTCGTTTCCACGAAGCGCCTTTTCCCGTGAACCCGGAAAAGGGATCAGCGCTTCGAGAACTGGAAGCTGCGGCGGGCCTTCGCCTTGCCGTACTTCTTGCGTTCAACCGTACGGCTGTCGCGCGTCAGGAAGCCAGCCTTCTTGAGCACACCGCGCAGCGCCGGCTCATAATAGGTGAGCGCGCGCGAAATGCCGTGACGAATGGCACCCGCCTGACCGGACAGACCACCACCCGTAACCGTGCAGGTGATGTCGTACTGGTTTTCACGAGCCGCAACGACGAGCGGCTGGTTCAGAATCATGCGCAGAACCGGGCGCGCGAAATAGCGCTCCAGCTCACGGCCATTGATGCTGATGCGGCCGGAGCCCGGCTTGATCCACACGCGGGCAACGGCGTCCTTACGACGACCGGTCGCATAGGCGCGGCCGAACTTGTCGAGCTTCGGCTCGGCGGGGGTCGCGTTCGCGTCCGGCGCGCTTGCGCCTTCCATCGCGCCCTTCAGGTCTTCGAGCGTGGTTGTTTCGGACATGATTATGCGATCCTGACGTTCTTGCGGTTCTGGGCAGCGAAGTCGATCTTCTCGGGCTGCTGCGCCTCATGCGGATGGTCCGCACCGCTGTAGATGTGGAGATGCGTCATCTGGCGACGGCCAAGCGGGCCCGCCGGAATCATCCGCTTCACAGCCAGTTCAAGAACACGCTCCGGGAAACGGCCTTCGAGAATCCGCTTCGGGCTGGTTTCCTTGATGCCGCCGGGATGGCCCGTGTGGCGATAATAGCGCTTGTCGTCATACTTCTTGCCGGTGAACTGCACCTTGCCGGCATTGATGACGATTACATGATCTCCACAATCGAGATGGGGCGTGTAGGTCGGCTTGTGCTTGCCGCGCAGACGGTTCGCAATAAAGGATGCGAGACGGCCAACGACGACGCCTTCGGCGTCGATCACGATCCACTTCTTCTCGATCTCGGAGGCTTTCGCGGAATAGGTCTTCATGGCGAAAATCCCGAACATCTCCAAATGGCTGAGGCCGCGTGATGCGGCCCCGGTTCAGCGCTGCTTCTAGGGGGACACCGCTTTCCTGTCAACAACATTGAACCGGATAACGGCTGAAAAAGCGCTGTATATGCGTCACTTTATGGATGGGGTATTTAGATACCTCATTCTTTTCGGGGCGGAACCGAATAGGTGCAGCTCGCATGGGCCACAGGCCCGGATTGGCCCTCCTGCGTGAGTTCGATCGCCCCCACCGCCAGCACACGGCCAAGCTTCAAAAGCCGCGCTTCGGCCAGAATATCGACCTGTGCGGGCCGCCGCATGAAGTCGATGTGAAGGCTCGTGGTCACGGCAAGCGCCACAGGCCCGATATGGGCGAGCACAGCGGCATACATGGCGTAATCGGCAAGCGCCATCATGGCGGGGCCGGAAATCGTGCCGCCGGGCCGCAGATTACGCTCGGTGAAGCCGAGGCGGAGCCGCGCAAAGCCGGGGCCGACCTCCTCGATCCTGGTCGTATCCGCGCCCTGCCGCATCTGCGGAAAGGCAGTCTCCATGAACCGCTCAAGTTCCTCGACACTCATGACGGGCTTCAATTCGGCCATTTCTTCCTCCTTTTTGCCCTCCATAGCGCGCCGGCCCCGGCCCGCCCATAAAAAAATCTGCCTGCCCCCTTGCAGCGGAGCGCCGCTGCCCCCACCTTTTATGAATGAACGTTCATTCCAACAATCCTTCCGAAGATCCCAAACGCCGCCAGATACTGGAGGCGGCGCTGGAGCTTTTCAGCGAGGAAGGCTTTCACGGCACCTCCATGGCGGCGCTCGCCAAGAAGGCGGGCCTGCCCGTCGGCACGATCTATCGGCATTTCGCGGGCAAGGAAGAGCTGATCCACGCGCTCTACATCGAGATCAAGCGCGCCCGCTTCGCCGCCCTGCTGAAAGACTATGATCCCGATGCGCCGCTTCGGACCCGCTTTGAGACGCTGTGGCGGAACATCTTCGAATACTGCCTTGCCCATCCGCGGGAGTTTCGCTTTGCCGAGCAATATGGCTTCTCGCCCTTTCTCGCGGACATACGAAAGTCGATCCAGATCGACTTCCCGAAAGAAATTCTCGCCTTCTATGAAGACGGCTATCGCGACGGGCTGTTCAAGCCGCTGCCGCCGCAAATTCTCTCGGCGCTGATTTCCGGTCCGCTCAATGCGCTTGTCACGCGCGTGCTGGGCGGCGTGGTGAAGCCCTCCCCTGCGACCCTGCTGGATGTGATGGATGCCTGCTGGGACGCGATCTCGACCCGACCACAAGACCGTACCTCTACCTGACACCCTTAGAAGGAGCTACCCATGCAATATGCGCAACTCGGCTCTACCGGTACTTTCGTCTCGCGTCTCTGCCTCGGCACCATGACCTTTGGTGGCAAGAACACGCTCTTCGGTGTGATGGGCGGGCTTGACCAGTCGGAAGCAGACAGGCTCGTCGGCATGGCGCTTGATGCCGGCGTGAACTTCATCGACACAGCCAATATCTATGCCGCAGGCGAATCCGAAATCATCACAGGCAAGGCACTCGGCGCGAAGCGCAAGGATGTCGTGCTTGCGACCAAAGCCTTTGGCCGCATGGGACCGGGCGCCAATGAAGTCGGCGTCTCCCGCCTTGCCCTGATGCAGCAGGCAGAGGCGAGTCTGAAACGTCTCGGTACGGATTATATCGACCTTTATCAGATCCACGGCTGGGA
>NZ_JBATWS010000182.1:0-1805 GCF_049672805.1 Parvibaculum sp. | reverse complement strand
TTGTCACCGTCACAGCGCGGCGCCAGACAAATTGCATCGTCACCGCCGCAAGCAGCGTTGCGATGAAAAAGCCCAGCGCAATCAGCATCAGGCTCTCGATCATGGAACCCCCGGTCGGAACTGGCGTCGGAAGAACTGGTTACTCTGACAGAGCGGGGCGAGACTGCCAGAAAAGCAGGAGGGCTGTCACCGAAAACGGCCAGCCCTCCTGTCATTTTTCGAAAGGCTGCGTCAGAAGGGCAACCATTCCCGGGATTTGGTGTATTTCAGATAACCCACGGCTGCACCGAGCCGCACGCCCACGCCGGAGCGCATGGGGGCGAGAATCACATCGTCGCGCTGTTGATAATTGATGCCGATGCCACCCACGAGATAGGCGCTGCCTTCCACACCGGGATAGCGGCGGTAGATCGCGTCGCCATTGGGCAGGCTATAGACCAGCGTGAAGCTCTTCACGGCATTGCCGCCAAAATCCCAGCCGGCGCTCGGGCCCTGCCAATAGACGGTTTTGCGGGTGCCGTTTTTCATCACCAGTTCGCCCTGACCATAGCGCAGGCCGACAACGAAGGCACCGCTCGCCTCTTCGCCTTTGATGAAGGCGTTAGGCTCGCCATATTTCTTGAAGATGCTGTGAACCGCGTCGGCCAGCCCTTCGGAGACATCGCCGAAGAAATTGCCGGCTTCCCTGACGATCTCGTCTTCCTTGTAGGTGTCGGAGGACTGCGCAGCGGCGGGAAGGGTGGCGAAGGCCAGCATGGCCAGGCCGGTCACGATACCCACCATGCCGCGGGAAGCTGAAAGCATATGTGTGATCCTCCGTTCGATCTGCCCAAATGCGCGCGCCATAACCTCTCCCTCTGATGTCAAATCATCGCCATCGAATCGCCGTCAATCGGATGGACAGTCTATATTAAATGGAAATCGGCTGACTGAGGCAGGGCGATATTGGCGGGACAGCGTGGCGAAACAATGACCGGAAGGACGGACGAATCTCTGCAGGCGGAAGGGTGCTGTGTATGCTGAAGGGCAGGCGGAAAGGCATGCTTCTGCTCATCGGGGCTGTGCTCATCGTTTGCGTCATTGCGGCGGTCTGGGCCTGGCAGCAGCGGCGCGATCTTGCGGCGCAGGTGATTGCGGGCGAGCTTGCTGAGCGCGGCATCACGCCTGTTTCCTTCGATGTCTCTTTCATTGGCCTGCGGAGCATCTCGCTATCGGATGTGGTGATTGGCGATCCCGCCTCGCCCGACGCGCGGGTGGGTGATGTCACCGTCACCTATTCGCTGGGCGAACTCATTTCCGGCCGTGTGCGCAGCATCGATGTGGGCGAGGCCTATGGCCGGATCCGGTTTGATGAAGACGGTCTGTCATTCGGCGCGCTTGATCCGTTGCTGCAGGGCGGCGGCGAAGGCGGCGGCATGGCGGTGCCGCCTGTTGAGATCGAGAAGGCGGTTCTCGAGATCGGAACGCCGCAGGGCGATTTCATGCTTGCGGGGCCGCTCTCTATCCGCCCGGATGGCGATGCCTTTTCTGTGTCAACCGAAGGGATAGAGGTAAGGGAAGCGTCTTCCGCGCCGCGCATTGCGCCGCTTCTCGTCGCGGGCGAGGGCAAGGTTTCTCCTGAAGTCCTGTCCTTCCGCGCCGAAGTATCAAGCCTCCCTGCAACGGGGGATGGCGTGCATCTCCTTCATGCTGAAGGGCAGTATGACATTGCCGCGCATGAAGGCCATGCCATCGCAGAGGGCAGAGCCGTGTTTGCGCGTGACGGGCTTTCTGTCACAGCCCTCGTGCCCGCGCTCGAATATTCC
>NZ_JBATWS010000181.1:0-10582 GCF_049672805.1 Parvibaculum sp. | reverse complement strand
GCCTGTCTTCGCTTGGGCGCAGAAGGCGCTTCCCACCATGTCCGAAACCGAGCGCGAAGCGCTCGAGGCGGGCGATGTGTGGCTCGAAGCGGAACTCTTCACCGGCGATCCCGACTGGCGGGAACTGCTCGACACACCACCCGCCACGCTTACGGCCGAAGAACAGGCCTATATGGACGGGCCGGTGGAAGAGCTGTGCGATATGCTCGATGACTGGAAGATCACCTGGGAAGACGGCGATCTCACGCCGGAGACCTGGGACTTCATCAAGCGCAATCGCTTCTTCGGCATGATCATTCCGAAGGAATATGGCGGGCTCGGATTCTCGGCCTTCGCTCATTCGGAAATCATCCGCAAGATCTCCAGCCGCTCGGCAACGGCCGCCGTCACCGTCATGGTGCCGAATTCGCTCGGCCCCGGCGAATTGCTGATGCAGTTCGGCACGGAGACACAACGCGATTACTGGCTGCCGCGCCTGGCGGCGGGCGAGGAAATTCCCTGCTTCGGCCTGACAAGTCCTGCTGCCGGTTCGGATGCAGCCTCCATGACGGATACGGGGGTCGTCTGCCGCGGCATATGGAAGGGCGAGGAAGTTCTCGGCATCCGGCTCAATTTTTCGAAGCGCTATATCACGCTTGCGCCTGTTGCCACTGTGCTCGGCCTTGCCTTCAAGCTCCACGACCCGGAAGCGCTGCTTGGCGGGCCGGAAGAGCGCGGCATCAGCGTGGCGCTGGTGCCGACAGATCTTCCGGGCATCCGTATCGGCCGGCGGCATCTTCCCTCCTTCCAGATGTTTCAGAACGGTCCCGTGCAGGGCGAGGATGTTTTCATCCCGCTCGATCATCTGATTGGCGGTGAGGAACAGGCGGGCAAGGGCTGGAAGATGCTGATGAGCGCACTTGCGGCCGGGCGCGGCATTTCGCTTCCCTCGCTTTCTGCGGCGGCGGCCGCATTCTCTGCCCGCACCACGGGCGCCTATGCGCGGCTGCGCGAACAGTTCAACCTGCCCATCGGCAAGTTTGAAGGCGTGCGGGCGCGGCTCGCCCATATTGCGGCAACGGCCTATCTGCTTGATGGCGCAAGGCGGCTCACCTGCGCAGGGCTTGATAGCGGCCGGAAACTCGCCGTCATTTCCGCCATCATGAAGGCACATGCGACCGAGCGGATGCGCGAGACAGTCAATGATGCGATGGATATTCACGCGGGCAAGGGCGTGATTGACGGGCCGTCCAATTATCTCGGCAATCTCTACCGCGCCGTGCCTGTGGGCATAACGGTTGAGGGCGCGAATATTCTCACCCGCAATCTCATCATCTTTGGTCAGGGTGCCATTCGCAGCCATCCGTATCTTCTCGACGAGATGAAGGCGCTGGAGGAGGAAGATGAAGAGGCCGCCTTTGACGCCTTCGACGAAGCCTTCTGGCTGCATGTCGCGCATGGTGTTCGCACTTTTTTCCGCGCATGGGGCCGCAACTGGACGGGAGGTCTCTTCGCCCCTGCCCCGCGCGCAGGCGCCGCATCACCCCATTATCGTCAACTCTCGCGCCGCGCCGCGAGCTTTGCACTGATCTCGGACCTTGCGCTTCTCACGCTTGGCGGCGCGCTGAAGCGCAGGGAAATGCTCTCCGCGCGGCTTGGTGATGTTCTTTCCGATCTCTATCTGCTCGCGGCAGTGCTGAAACGCTGGGAGGATGAGGGACGGCAGAAAGACGACCTGCCGCTGCTCCGATACTGCATGGCGGACGGGCTTGCGCGTATCGACCGCAATCTCGCCGAAGTCTTCGCAAATCTGCCCAACAGGCTGATTGGCTTGGTTGCGAAACTCATCATCCAACCGCTTGGCGTGAGGCGGCACGGGCCTTCTGATGATCTTGCGCGGGAATGCGCCGAGCTTCTGCTTGCGCCCTCGGCCACGCGCGACAGGCTGACATCCGGCCTTTATCCGGGCAAGGCGGGCGATGCCGTGGCGGTGCTCGAAGAGGCGTTCTCGCTTTCTGCTCTGACCCAGACGGCGCGCGACAGGATGCGCGAGGCAAAGATTGCCGCCCCTGAGACGGCGCTTGCAAGCGGCCTTCTCACCAGCGAGGAAGCGGCCCGGATCGGCGATTACCAGCGCCTTCTCGCGCGTGTCGTCGCCGTGAATGATTTTGCGCCTGAAGAGCTTGCGCTTCACACATCGCGTCCGGCGGAGGGGCAAGAGGATGACCCCCGAACGACAAGGCGGCTTGGAACGGGTTAAGCTGCTATCATGCTCCGTGAATCATGACCGACGGAGCAGAGCACGCCTTGCCGACCCGCCCAAAAACATTCACAGACCCGGCCGCCCTTGCTGAAGAAATCATTGCGCGTGTAGGTAAGCGCATCGTGCTTGCGGTGCCGCTCGGACTTGGCAAGCCGAACCATCTGGTGAATGCGCTGGTTGAACGGGCTACTGCCGACCCGTCGGTCTCGCTTCGCATTTTCACCGGCCTCACACTGGAAGTGCCGGGCGCAGGCAGCGGGCTTGAAGCGCGCTTCATGGCACCTGTTCTGAAGCGCGTTTTCGGGGGTTATCCCGAAGTCAGCTATACGCGCGCGCTGCGCAAGGGAACGCTGCCGAAGAATATCGAGATCAACGAGTTCTTCATGCAGGCAGGCCGCTGGCTCGGCTCCGCGCGGCAGCAGCAGAATTACATCTCCGCGAACTACACCCATGTGCTGCGCTATATTCTTGATGTCGGCTGCAATGTCATTGCGCAGCTTGTCGTGCCGTCAGACGACGGAAGCCGTTTCAGCCTGAGCTGCAATCCCGATATTTCGCCCGATCTCATCGCCGCGCGGCGCGAAGGGCGCGCTGATTTCATCAGCATCGGCGAAACGAACAGCCATTTGCCTTACATGACCGGCGTGGCCGAAGTCGAAGCGGGCGAGTTCGATTATCTCCTCGACAATGAGGCGCTGCATTACCCGCTCTTCGCACCGCCGCGTGAACCTGTCTCGCTGGTCGATCATTCCATCGGCGCGCATATAGCAAGCCTCATCCCGGATGGCGGCACGCTGCAAATCGGTATCGGTTCGATCGGCGATGCGATCGGTCATGCACTTTGCCTGCGCCATCGCAACAATGAGGCCTATCAGGCCCTGCATGAGCGGCTGAAGATTTCGGGCCCGGAGCGCGCACCCTTCAGCGAAGGGCTTTATGGCGCGAGCGAAATGCTGGTCGAAAGTTTTCTCGACCTCATGGAAGCGGGCGTCATCAAGCGCGAAGTGGACGGCATTCTCGTTCATGCCGGTTTCTTCCTCGGCTCGCGCAATTTCTATCGCAAGCTCCATGAGATGGATTCCGCCACCCGCGCAAAGATCGGCATGGTGCCGGTGAGCTATGTGAACGAGCTTTATGGCGGCGAGGCAGAAAAAGCGGCCGCGCGCCGGAAGGCCCGCTTCATCAACACCGCCATGATGGCGACGCTGACAGGGGCCGTGATTTCAGACGGACTTGAAGATGGCCGCGTGGTGAGCGGCGTTGGCGGGCAATATAATTTCGTATCGCAAGCCTTTGCGCTGCCCGATGCGCGCTCCGTCATCGCGCTGCGCGCCACCCGCAGCAAGGATGGCAAGACCGTCTCCAACATCGTCTTTTCCTATGGGCACACCACCATTCCGCGCCATTTGCGCGACATTGTGGTGACGGAATATGGCATTGCCGATCTGCGCGGAAAAAGCGACAGCGAGGTGGTGGCGGCCATGCTTTCCGTCGCCGATTCCCGTTTTCAGGGCGATCTTCTGGCGCAGGCGAAGAAGGCCGGGAAGATCGCAGACGACTATGAAATCCCGCCTCAGCATCGCAACAACACGCCTGAAAGGCTGCGCGCGGCGCTCCATGAGGCGAGCGCGGAAGGACTTTTGCCGCTTTTCCCCTTTGGCAGCGATTTCACGGAAGTCGAGCTTCGCCTGATGCCCGCCCTTGGCCGGCTGCGTAGCGCTACGAAGGGGGACCTCATCCGCCTTGCGCTGCGGGGCGGAAAGGAAGATGCCGCGCGCAGCGAATGTCTGGAGCGGATGGGGCTTGCCGCCCCCTCAGGGCTGACGGAAAGGATCTATCGCCGGCTGCTCCTCGGGGCGCTTTCCGCTTCCGGCGTCTGAGACGGTTTTGCGTAGTCCGGCTCCGCTTGAACAGTGAAATAGCGGTGTTACATAGGCGCCGCACCTGCCGGGAAAATAGACTCAAAATGGCAGCAATCTGCCTGGCTGGCCTTGGCAGGCTGCATCACTCACACATATATAGCGCCGATATATCGCCCGGCATGATCGTCGTCTCGACGAGACAGGGGTGACGCAGGGACAAGCTGCCCATGCATGTGACGACCCTTTGCCTCGGCGCTCTCGTTTTTGGCGATGCCACGGGCTACGAGATCAACAAAATGTTCGAGGATGGCCCCTTCGGCCATTTTCTTGAGGCCAGCTACGGGTCGATCTATCCGGCCCTGACGCGGCTGACGGACGAAGGACTTGTCACCTGCAAGGCAGAGGCGCAGGAGGGGCGGCCAGGCAAGAAAATCTACTCCCTGACCGACAAGGGGAGAGAGCGACTTCGCGAGGCGCTGGGCGAACCGCTTGCGCCGGACAAGTTCCGCTCCGAATTCCTTTTCACCATCCTCTTTGCTCATATGCTGCCGCGCTCCCGCGTCCGGACGCTTCTGGAAGAGCGCCTTGCTGCCATGAAAAAAGAGGCTGACCAGCTTTCACGAAACGAAGAGGCCGACACGCCCGGCGTCGATTTTGCCCGCCGCTACGGACTTGCGGTCCTGACCGCCTCCATCGACTTCCTCGAACGAAACCGGCATCAGATCGAGGATGTCGCAATTGAAGAAAAAGCACATGTCTAACGACCCCCGGAATTTCATCGCCAAGGTGACAGGTGGTGAGCTTCGCCGTTCCCATCTCATCGCCATCGGCATTGCAGTCGCAATCCTGCTCTGGTTCGTCAGCGGATTTTTCACCGGCCCCAGCCGAAACGGCAACGGTATGACCGCTGCTGAAGCCGATGCCGCCAATACGGTGGTGCCAAAGGTGCGGGTCATCGAATCGCAGGCAACCCTGCGGCAAGGCTTTGTCACCATTCGCGGCCGCACGGAGGCCAAGCGCGCCGTGCAGGTGCGGGCGGAAACGCAAGGGACGGTTCTCGAACTCCCGGTGGAAAAGGGACAGCGTGTGGCAAAGGGCGATGTGCTTTGCCGGTTGCGGATCGATGCGCGCGACGCACAGCTCGCCGAGGCGCGCGCGCTCGTCGCGCAGCGCAAGCTGCAATATGATGCCTCCCGCCAGCTTGCCGAAAAGGGCCACCGCGCGCCCACTGTCGCCGCTGCAGACAAGGCCGCCTATGACGCTGCCCTCGCACGGCTGAAGCAGATGGAAATCGAATATCGCCAGACAAATGTCGTCGCACCTTTCGATGGCGTCTTCGACAACCGCATGGTCGAGGTTGGCGACTATATGCGCGTGGGCGATGTATGCGGGCTGGTGGTGGAGCTTGATCCGCTGCTCGTTATTGGCCAGGTGTCGGAAGATCGCGTGGGCGCCATCAAGGACGGCTCGCCGGGCACCGCGCGCCTCGTCACCGGCGAGACGGCAGAAGGCCGCGTCCATTTCGTTTCGAGAACAGCGGACCCCGCGACGCGCACTTTCCGGGTGGAGCTTGAGATCCCCAACACGGATCTCCGCCTGCGTTCCGGTGTCACCGCCGAGATTTCGATTCCGGCTGATCCCGTGCCTGCGCACCGCATTCCAAGCAATGTCATCACGCTTAATGATGGCGGCGTTGTCGGTGTGCGCATTGTGAATGAGGCAGGGCGCGTTACCTTCAATCAGATCAGCCCGATCGACGACACGCCCGAAGGGCTCTGGGTGACGGGTCTGCCTGAAAAGGTCACGCTCATCACCGTGGGACAGGATTTCGTCACCGAGGGGCAGAAGGTTGAAACCGTGCCCGCAACACAGGCTGGAGCTTCTCTGTGATCTCCCCCATTGACGCCATATTGCAGCGCGTCCGCACCGTTCTTACCGCGATGGTTCTCCTCGTGGCGGCGGGCGTCATCTCCTTCATCACGATCCCGAAGGAAGCGGACCCGGATATTCCGATTCCGCTTTTCTATGTCTCGATCCTCCATCACGGCATTTCGCCCGAAGACTCCGAACGCCTGCTCATCAGGCCGATGGAAACGGAACTGCGCTCGCTGGAAGGACTGAAGGAAATCGTCGCCATCGCCTCGCAGGGCCATGCCGGAATCCTGCTCGAGTTCGATGTGAACTTTGACAAAAGCTCCGCGCTGCAGGATGTGCGCGAGAAGGTGGACCTTGCGCGCGCAAAACTGCCGAGCGACACGGAAGAACCGATCATCCGCGAGTTCAACACCTCGCTCTTTCCCGTTCTCGTCGTCACGCTGTCGGGCGATGTGCCGGAACGCACGCTGTACAACGCAGCACAGGCACTGAAGGATGAGATCGAAGCCATTCCGACCGTCCTTCAGGCCGAACTTGTCGGTCACCGCGAAGAGCTTCTCGAAATCGTCATCGATCCGGCCAAGCTTGAATCCTACGCCATTTCGCATGGCGAGCTGCTCAACATCGTCTCGCTCAATAACCGGCTGGTCGCAGCCGGCAATATCGACACGGGGCAAGGCCGTTTCTCGATCAAGGTGCCGGGCTTGTTCGAGACGCGCGAGGATGTGCTCGAACTGCCGATCAAGGTGTCGGGCGACGCTGTTGTGACGCTTTCCGATGTCGCCGAGATCCGCCGCACCTTCAAGGATGCGGATGGCTATGCGCGCTTCAACGGGCATCCGGCTATTGCCATCGAAATCACGAAGCGCATCGGCACAAACATCATCGATAATAACGAGCAGGTGCGCCGCGTCGTCGAAGAGTTCACACGGGACTGGCCGGACGCAATCCACATCAACTTCACGCTTGATGCCTCGGACTGGATCTACAGCTCGCTCGGCTCTCTTCAGTCCTCCATCATGACGGCCATCGTGCTTGTCATGGTCATCATCGTGGCCGTGCTCGGGCTTCGCTCGGCGGCGCTGGTGGGTGTCGCCATTCCCACCTCCTTCATGATCGCCTTCTTCTTCCTTTCGGCATCGGGCTACACAGTCAACATGATGGTGATGTTCGGCATGTTGCTTGCGGTGGGCCTTCTGGTCGATGGCGCCATCGTGATCGTGGAATATGCCGACCGAAAAATGGCCGAAGGCATGCACAAGCGCGAGGCCTATGCGCTTGCGTCCAAGCGCATGTTCTGGCCCGTCACCTCGTCCATCGCCACGACGCTTGTGGCCTTCCTGCCCATGCTGTTCTGGCCGGGCGTATCCGGCAAGTTCATGAGCTATCTGCCGATCACGCTCATTGTTGTGCTGACGGCATCGCTTCTGACCGCGCTGATTTTCGTGCCCGCCCTTGGTTCCGTCTTTGGCAAGGTGGAAACAGGAAACGAGGCGGTTCTGAAGCAGCTCGCCGGTGCCGAAACGGGCGACATTCGCGCGCTGCCGGGCCTGACCGGTTCCTATGTGCGGATGCTCGATCGCCTCGTCTATCACCCCTGGCGCGGGCTTGCGGGCACGGGCGTCTTTGTGATCGGCACGACGATCCTTTTTTCGATCTTCAACAATGGCGTCGAGTTCTTCGTGGATACGGAGCCGGAGCGCGCCATTGTTCTCGTCAGCGCACGCGGCAATCTCTCCGCTGCCAATACGCTTGAGCTGGCGCAGGACGTGGAAAAAATCCTGCTCGAAACGGATGGCGTGAAGACCGTCTTCACACGCGCGGCGCCCGGCATGGGCGTCGGTTCCAGCGCGCGGGGCGACATTCCCAAAGATCTGATCGCGCAGCTTCTCATCGAGTTCAAACCCTATGAAGAGCGCCGCAAGGGCGCCATCATTCTGGAAGAAATCCGCCAGAAGGCGCAGGCACTGCACGGTATCAAAGTGGAAGTGCGCAAGCAGGAGGAAGGCCCGCCCACCGGCAAGGACATCCAGATCGAGCTTACCTCGCATAATTATGAGAAGCTGCTCGAAACCACCGGCTTGATCCGCGACTATCTCGATACGGTGGATGGTCTCATCGACATTGAAGACGGGCGACCGCTGCCTGGCGTCGAATGGGTGCTGACGGTAGACCGCGAAATGGCGGGCCGCTTCGGTGCGGACGTCACCTCGGTGGGTGCGGTGATTCAGCTCGTTACCAACGGTATTCTGGTTGGCGAGTACCGGCCGGATGATGCGCGCGACGAAGTGGATATTCGCGTGCGCTTCCCGGACGATTACCGTGTGCTCGACCAGCTCGACAATCTGCGCGTTCAGACGCGGGCAGGCCTCGTGCCGATCTCGAACTTCGTCACCCGTGTGGCACGGCCTCAGGTCAGCTCCATCGAACGCATAAACGGGGTGCGCCGTCTCGTCGTGAAGGCGAATACGGCGGTTGATCCTGCCACGGGCGAGAAAATCAATGTGGACTCGATGGTACGCGAGCTTTCCCAATGGGTCTCGCAACAGGAGATCGATCCTGCCGTCAATGTCCGCTTCCGCGGTGCGAATGAGGAACAGGCTGAATCAGCGGCCTTCCTTGGCGGTGCGCTTGTCGCCGCCCTCTTCCTCATGTTCATCATCCTGCTTACGCAGTTCAACAGCTTCTACCATACGGGGCTGACGCTCTCGGCGGTGGTGCTGTCCGTATTCGGCGCAATGATCGGGATGATTGTCACGGGGCAGACCTTCTCCGTCATCATGACGGGCACCGGCATCGTCGCGCTGGCGGCCATTGTGGTGAACAACTCGATCATTCTGATCGACACCTATCAGCGGCTCCGGAGGGATACGCCGGATGTGGTGGAGGCGGTGTTGCGCACGGCGGGTCAGCGGCTTCGCCCGATCATGCTCACAACCATCACCACCATTTTCGGCCTTCTGCCGATGGCGCTTCAGATCAATCTCGATTTTGCGACGCGCGAGATCGTGATTGGCGGGCCGGTCGCGGTGTGGTGGGTTCAGCTTTCGACGGCCATCATTTTTGGTCTCACCTTCTCCACCCTGCTGACGCTGGTCCTTGTGCCGGTGCTGCTTGCGGCACCGACCATCATCCGCGCCAAGCGGGCGGCGCGGCGGAGCGGCCAGAAGGATTTGCAGGCGGTGATGGCGGCACAGCGCGCGGCAGAGTAAGCCGCCTCAGCCCTCATCCACCACAGGATTGGACAGCAGGCCGACACCTTCGATCTCAACCTCGATCGTGTCGCCTGCTTTCATCCATACAGGCGGCGTGCGCGCAAAGCCGACACCGGCGGGCGTGCCCATTACCAGCACGTCACCCGGCTCCAGCGTCATGCATTCCGACAGCAGCATGATCGTCTCATCCACGGGGAAGATCATGTCGCGCGTATTAGCGCTTTGCATGATCTTGCCATTCAGCCGGGATTCGATCTTGAGACCCGTCGCGCCTTGCGGCAATTCATCCGCCGTTACGAAGGCAGGGCCGAAGGGGCCGGTGCCGTCGAAATTCTTGCCGATGGTCCATTGCGGCGTGCGGCGCTGATAATCCCGCACCGACACGTCATTGAAGCAGGCATAACCCGCCACATAAGAAAGCGCGTCCGCCTTGGCCACATGGCGCGGCACGCGACGACCGATGATTGCCGCAAGCTCCGCCTCGAAATCAAGCTGCTCGGAGACGCGCGGGCGGGGAATGGCCGCGCCATGCCCAATCAGCGTTGTCGCCGAGCGCATGAAGAAATTGGGATAATCCGGCTTCTCCCGGCCGCCTTCTGCCGCGTGTTCAGCATAGTTGAGGCCGAGGCAGATGATCTTGCCGGGCCGGGGAATGACCGGCAGCAGCTTGACGCCCGAAAGCGGCAGCCGGGGCGCCTTTTCCAGCAGAGGCTTGACTGACGCTACGGCATCGCCGCCCGCCTGAAGCAGATCGAAGAGGGAGACGGGCGCGCCTGCAAGCCCCGAAAGATCAGCAATTTCATCGCCCGCGAGAACGCCGAGCCTCGCCGAAGCATCTTTTTCAAACGTCACAAGCCGCATTGCCGCTCTCCCTCTTTCGTCGCCGGAACTCTGCGCCAGAGGCCGCAGCGGTTCAATCGCATTTTCTCCGGCGCAAACACCTGTTTAGACTGTCGGAAAACATAACCTCGGGGGAGGAAAGAATAATGACGGAGAAACAGAACAGGTCCGGCAAGCCGGGTTTCGATGCCATCATTGTCGGGGCCGGGTTTGCCGGCATGTATATGCTCCACCGGCTGCGCAGCCTTGGCCTTTCGGTCCGCGTCATCGAGGCAGGCGAAGGCGTGGGCGGCACGTGGTACTGGAACCGCTATCCGGGCGCGCGCTGCGATGTGGAAAGCCTCGAATATCAATACGGCTTTTCCGACGAGATCCAGAAGGGCTGGACCTGGACGGAACGCTATGCAGCGCAACCCGAAATCCTCCGCTATCAGAACTATGTTGCCGACAAGCTCGACCTTCGGCGCGACATAAGTTTTTCAACGCGCGTGACAGCCGCCCGCCATGATGCGGCGAGCGGGCTCTGGGCCATCGAAACGGATCAGGGC
>NZ_JBATWS010000180.1:0-2220 GCF_049672805.1 Parvibaculum sp. | reverse complement strand
CATCACCGTTCAGATGGTGTGCGGCGATCTCGAAGCTGTAATTGTCACCATCCCTGAAAACGGGTCCGGCAAAGCCGCCGAATCCGCTCGTATCAACCTGTACTCTACTCATGGGAAAACGTCCGGGGGGAAGTGGGCACTACGTGCGCCCTATCTAAAGGCTTGATGCCCCGGATACAAGAAAGGCCCCGCGAGGGGCCCTGAAGGGGTAGAGACCCGACGCCATCCCTGGGGTGGGGGACCTATGAGGGCGGGATGACGTCGGGTCTGTCGGGACCGCAACTCTCGTCGCGATTCCAGTTACGGTATTAAACGCCGGACGCCCGGTTTGGTTGCACGCCGATCCATTTATGAGGCACACCAAATTCTTCAAGAGTGGCGGCCACCGCATGGACGCGCTCTTCAACGGCGTGTTCGGAGTCGAGGCTGTCGGCGGTGGCGGCTGCCTCCGCAGGCAGAACGGTGATGTTCTGAAGGCCGCGATATGTGATTTCCTCCGCAACCGCCCGCAGGAGCGTCGCCGCTTCATCGCTCGGCGTCACGGCCCCTTCGGGGAAATAGACTTCAAAGATCACGCGCTCGCTGTCATTCACGCCATAGCCGGGTGAATAGGGCGCTTCCGGGTCGATAGCGGTGATGAGAACCGTCCGCTCGCTGAGGTCGGGCGCCGCCGCAGCGTCTTCCCATGCAAAAGCGCCTGCGGGGGCCGGGTCCGAGGCTGCCGCCGTCTGCGCGCTCAGGGCGGCGCCGAGGGCGGTTGTCAGGCAGAGGGCTCCGACGATCATCAGCCTTTTCATCTTGATACCTCTCACTTCGTTCGGCAGGGCCGATGCCTTGCCACCCTCCCTATATGGCGCGTGAATATGACCTCAAACGGGGGGCGGAAGGGCGGTTACGGGGAAATTTCGAGGCAGGATTGAGGCAGTCCACAGGCGTGACATACCCGGCCACCTGTTCAAAAATTCACAGCAGCCCAGCGTGAACGCTACGGAAAAGCAGGGAGATTCCGCTTTGAGAGGGCAGGCCCGCCCGTTAAGGTGCGCCTCAAAGTGCCAGAAGGCCCTCCCTTGCGAAGGCCTGCAAGCCGCACACAACCGGCAGTAAGCCATCTCAACCCGTCGGGAGACCGTCCATGTCCAGAGAAGCAGTCATCGTTTCGACCGCCCGTACCGGCCTTGCCAAGGCTGGCCGCGGCGGCTTCAACAACACCCACGGCGCGGCCATGGCTGGCCACGCGATCAAGCACGCCATCGAGCGCGCAAAGATCGAGCCGGCCCAGGTCGAAGACGTCCTCATGGGCTGCGGCGCCCCGGAAGGCGCGACCGGCATGAATGTCGGCCGTCTCGCGGCCATCTGGGCGGGCTGCCCCGTCACCACCTCCGGCACCACGATCAACCGCTTCTGCTCGTCGGGTCTGCAGTCGATCGCCATGGCCGCCGGCCGCATCATCAATGAAGGCGTGCCTGTTGCCATTGGCGCGGGCGTTGAGTCGATCTCGCTCGTGCAGATGGGCGGTCAGAACTACAACCGTCTGACCGAAGAAAAGCTCATGCAGGACAAGCCCGAGCTGTGGATGGCCATGATCGAGACGGCCGAAATCGTCGCCGAGCGCTACAATGTCTCGCGCGAAGCTCAGGACGAATATTCGCTCCGCAGCCAGCAGCGCATCGCCGCCGCGCAGGCCAACGGTCTCTTCAAGGATGAGATCGTGCCGATGCAGACCAAGATGAAGGTCGTGAACAAGGAAACCGGCGAAGAGTCGCTCGTTGACTACACGGTGGACAAGGACGAGTGCAACCGTCCCGACACGACGCTGGAAGGCCTCGCCTCGCTGAAGCCGGTTTTCAAGAACGGCCAGAAGGTGAAGGAAGGCAAGTACATCACCGCCGGTAACGCCTCGCAGCTTTCCGATGGTGCGGCTGCTGTCGTGCTCATGGAGCGCAAGGAAGCCGAAAAGAATGGCTCCGACATTCTCGGCGTCTTCCGCGGCTTCGCCGTCGCCGGCTGTGAGCCCGATGAAATGGGTATCGGCCCGGTTTTCGCCATTCCGCGCCTTCTCGAGCGTCATGGCCTCAAGATCGACGACATCGACCTCTGGGAACTTAATGAAGCCTTTGCGAGCCAGTGCCTCTATAGCCGCGACCGCCTCGGCATCGACCCAGAAAAGTACAATGTGAATGGCGGTTCCATCGCCATCGGCCACCCCTTCGGCATGACCGG
>NZ_JBATWS010000179.1:0-3341 GCF_049672805.1 Parvibaculum sp. | reverse complement strand
TGGTGCGGATGCTGGCGGGGCCGGACCATCGCATCGTGCTGCCCGGCTCCATTCTTGCGGGTGCAACGCTGCTTCTCGTCGCGGACAGTTTCGCGCGGGTGATTGTTGCGCCCGCCGAGCTTCCCATTGGCCTTGTGACGGCGGCGATTGGCAGCCCCTTCTTCCTCTGGCTTCTCACCCGCAAGAAAAGGTCGATCTGATGCGCGCCACAAATGTCTCCGTCTTCATTTGCGGCAAGCGGCTTCTCGATCAGGTCTCCGTCAGCGTCACGCCGGGCAAGGTGACGGCGCTGATCGGGCCGAATGGCGCGGGCAAGTCCACGCTTATTTCCGTTCTCTCAGGCGAACGTCAACCGGAAGAAGGTGCTGTAACGCTTGATGGTGCGCTGCTTCGTACACTGCCCATGATCTCGCTTGCGCGGCGACGCGCGGTGCTGTTGCAGGATTCGTCGCTCGACTTCGCCTTCACCGTGGAAGAGGTGATCGAGCTTGGGCGGCTGCCCTTTTCCGGCACGCCGATGCAGCTTGAGGATGATACAGCGATTGCGACCGCTTCACATCTTGCAGGCGTAGACAGTTTCATGCAGCGCTCTTACCAGACACTTTCCGGCGGCGAGAAACAGCGCGTGCAGTTTGCGCGCGCCATCGCACAGGTCTGGCGACCGTGCCGCGATGGCGCGGCGCGCTATCTCATTCTTGATGAGCCGACATCGGCGCTTGATCTGCGGCACCAGCGCATGGTGCTTGATGTGGCGCGGCGACTGGCTGGTGAGGGGGTGGGCGTGCTTGCCGCTGTACACGACCTCAATCTCGCCATTGCCTATGCGGATGATGCCGTGCTTCTGAAGCAGGGGGCGGTACTTGCTGCAGGAGATGTGGATGAGGTCATGACCGCATCCACCCTGGGCTCCTGTTTCGACATTGAGGTCGAGATTGTCGCGCGCCGGAACGGCCAGCGCGCGATACTCGTTTGAGGTTTATTACTTCCAGCCTGCGCGGTCGAAGATACGAACGGCCTCGGCCTGATTACGACCAAGCACATTGGCGTTCACTTCATCTTCCTTGAACGCGCCCGTGCCACGAACCGGCGATTCCTCGCTCACGCCAGGCACAGCCGTATATTCATGGTTCATCTGCGTGAAGGCGAGCTGCGCCCAGTCGCTTGTCAGGAACTCGATGAACTTGATCGCATTCTCGCGGTTCGGCGCATGTTTCAGCACGCCCGCGCCCGAAAGGTTCACATGGGTGCCGCGATCTTGCTGGTTCGGGAAGACGATGCCGACCTTCTCCGCAGCTTCGCGGATTTCGGGATCATCAGAGGCCAGCATGCGGCCGAGGTAATAGGTGTTCACCACCGAGATGCCGCATTCGCCCGAGGCGACCGAGCGCACATTGGCGGTGTCATTGCCCTGCGGGGGCATCGCGAAGTTTGCAACGACGCCCTTCGCCCATTCCTCTGCCTTTTCTGCTCCTTCATGTTCGATGATCGAGGCGAGCAGCGAGACATTGTAGATATTCGAAGAGGAGCGCATGCAGATCCGGCCCTTGTTGGAAGGATCGGCGAGATCAGCATAGGTTTCGAGCTTTTCCGGGCGGCCTGCTGCCTTGTTGTAGATGATGATGCGGGCGCGCTTCGAGAGGCCGAACCAGAGTCCGTCCGGGTGGCGGAGATGCGCCGGAATGCGCTCTTCCAGAATCCTGGACGAGACGGGCGAAAAGATGCCCGCTTCCTCGGCGCGCCAGAGGCGGCCGGCATCCACCGTAATCAGCATATCGGCGGGGCTGTTTTTTCCTTCACGCTCGATACGCGCGATCAGTTCGTCGCTATTGCCCTCGATCAGGTTCACCGTGATGCCGGTTTCTTCCTTGAAGCGGTCATAAAGCGAGAGGTCGGTGTCGTAGTGACGGGCCGAATAGACGTTCACTACCCCGGTCTGAGCCGGGGTTTCTGCCTGCGCGAAGGGCGCGAAGGCGGTGCTCATGGCAAGGGCAAAAAGGGAGGCGGTGAGGCGGAACATGATGATCCTTGGCGGTTTATGAGAACGCTTTTCATTTGCATATTATCTGGGCGGAGAGCCGCCCGCAAGCACGTCGAAAGCGCAAAGCGCCGCATCAGGCAGGAAAAACGAAGGTTCCTGCCGGGTCGAAACGGATCGCGGCCCGCTCATTCACAGCGAAGCCTTCGGGGGAGGTGACGCGGGCGCGGAGCGGCTCCTGCGCCTCGGAGGCCTCGCACATCATCAGCACGAGCCAGTCCCGCCCCAGAAATCGGATATCGCCGATGCGGAAGCTCCGCTCCCCCTCACGCGGAGCGGCGAGGCTCACCGCTTCGGGCCGAAGGATCACTTCGGCGCGGCTGTTTTCGGCGAAACCGGAGACGGGCACCTCGCCATAGGCGGTGACGGCAATCCCCCCCCGGACGATGGCAGGAAAGCGCTGGGCATCACCGAAAAGCGAAGCGACAAGCGCACTGGCGGGCTTGGCGTAAAGCTCTTCCGGCGTCGCGCATTGGGCGATGCGGCCCCGCTCCATGACCGCAATGCGGTCGGCAATTTCCATCGCCTCCACCGGATCATGCGTGACGACAAGGGTGACAACGCCTGCTTCCTTGAGCGCGAGGCGGGCTTCTTCCCGCAGGGCGCGACGAAGCGTGACATCCACACTCGCAAAAGGCTCATCAAGCAGCATGGCCGCAGGCGAGGGTGCCAGTGCGCGTGCCAGCGCCACGCGCTGCTGCTGGCCGCCGGAAAGGGTGTGCGGATAGCGGTCCTCAAAACCGGCCAGGCCCACCGAGGCAAGCCTTTGCGCCACAACCGCCCTCACCTCCTCTTTCGGGCGCTTCGCAAGGCCAAAGGCGATGTTTTCGGCGACTGTGAGATGAGGAAAAAGCGCGTGGTCCTGAAAGACCATGCCGAAAGAACGCTTTTCGGGCGGCAGGTCCCGGCCGGGCGCCGCAATCAGCGCCCCGTCCACGAAAATGCCGCCTTCCTGCAGGTTTTCCAGCCCCGCCGCGAGGCGCAGAAGCGTGGTCTTGCCGCTGCCCGAGGCGCCCAGCAGGCACAGAATCTCGCCCGACCGCGCTTCAAGCGTCACGCCGGACAAGACCCGCAGGTCGCCATAGCTGTGTCCGACGTTCTGGAACGCCAGAGACATGAAAACACCTCGCCGGATGAAAACAGACAGAGCCAGATGCAAATGAGTAGCAAAATTGTTTTGCCGCCCTGCGCCGTATTTGTCACAACAGCGCCATGTCAGTCACGGAAAAAGATCGCCCTGTCTCTCCCGGCCTTGCCCGGTTGCGCGCCCGTGCAGGCTCCGGCTGGACGCTGGGGACGCTTGCCA